>CAIMUP010000046.1 GCA_903844645.1 uncultured Bacteroidota bacterium | reverse complement strand
TGGAGGAAAAAAAGGTCTTAATTTCTGAAGTTTTAATACCTTTGGAGGAAAAAAAGGTCTTAATTTCTGAAGTTTTAGTACTAATTTCTGAAGTTTTAGTACTAAGTTTTGAAGTTTTAGTACTAATTTCTGAAGTTTTAATACCTTTTTTTCCGCGAATAAGACACTTCAAAATGGATTTAATACCCTTAAACTCAACTAATAAACCAATAAAATTATAACATTATGTTTAAAACCTCCTGTCAGGTTTTTCTCCTGACAGGTTTTGATTTATTGGAATTCCAATCATATAAACCTGACAGGAGAAAAACCTGTCAGGAGTTGGAATCATTAAACATTAAACCCTGCATCTCTTGCTGAATCTTCAAAGCCTCTTCCCTCGCCTTCTCGGCAAAGTCTTTTCCGTTCGAGGCATAAATAATATTCCGCGAAGCATTCACCAATAACCCGATGTCGGCATTGGCACCGTTCTTAAAGACATCTTCCAGACTTCCTCCCTGCGCCCCGATGCCGGGAACCAACAGGAAATGATCCGGGATAATCTCCCGAATCTTCTTCAGCATCTCGGCTTTGGTAGCTCCCACAACATACATCATGTTTTCATCATCCCCCCAATTCATCGAGGTCTTGAGCACCGTCTCGAACATCCGCTCGGTCGAAACTCCCATCTGATCGATCACCTTTATCATTTGGAAATCCTTCGCACCTTCGTTCGATGTCAATGCCAAAAGTATCACCCATTTGTCTTTGAAATTAAGGAATGGTTTCACGCTGTCTTCGCCCATATAAGGCGCAACCGTAACGGCATCGAAGTGATAATACTCAAAGAACGTACGGGCATACATCTCGGAAGTATTGCCGATGTCGCCACGCTTCGCATCCGCTATCGTGAAGATGTTATCGGGGATGTATTGAATGGTTTTCTCGAGACTAATCAACCCTTTATGTCCCATACTTTCGTAGAAGGCGAGGTTCGGTTTGTACGCCACACAAAGGTCTTTGGTAGCATCTATAATCTCTTTATTAAAAGAGAATAAAGGATCTTCTTCTTCCAATAAATGCTTTGGTATCTTCTTAATATCCGTATCCAATCCGATGCAGAGGAAGGACTTCTTTTCTTTTATCTGGTGTATTAATTCTGTACGATTCATCATGCCGCAAACATAATAAAATCTTATGCAATAATAATTAGTTTTGCCGCTACTAATAGTTATTACATTTATTCTCGATTCCTTATGCTGAAACCTACCCTTGCTCTCCTCCTTGTTTTCTTTTGTTTTAATACAAGTTATCATGCCCAAAACAACAAGGCGGTGTATCCATATCGTACCCTCTATGTTGTCTTTCCGTTAGACATCTTTAAAAGCGATTATCCTCTTGGTCCTCCCGCTGTTACTAAGGAATTGGGTCCGCAGACTACGAACCTTTTGAAGTATTGTATGATCAATCATTTCTCTTGCATCATGTTTAATTGCATACAAATCTATCGCCCCAAAGATAAGGTAGAACATCCCTGCAATGATATTATCAATAACTGTTGTGCCACTGGTATTATCCCTGATGGATGGAGTGATTATTTCGCTTTGTTTATTAAAGAAGCGAAGAAGCCTGTTACTGCCGGAGGGTATGGCATTAAATCTATCGGGGCAGAGCTTCGGGAGCTTGCCGGAGATGAACTCTTTGGCGATAATCGTTGTTGCATTGCAGACCTTCATGCCATCACGGAATATGATAAACAACATCCCGATGCAAGGATAGATCAGATTGATTTGGATTACGAATTCGATCTTCCTCAATACAGTAAATTCAATACTAATAACCCTCGAAATAAAACCAATGTTAATGGCTTCAATTACAACCTTGATCCTTTCTGTAACTGTACTCCTATCCCCGCTGACAACGCCACTTCTAACGCTATTGCTACTAATGAATATGTCGCTTATGGATTCAAACAAATGCAAACAATTATTAACTACGCAAACAAACTTCGTAAAGAGAATCCGCATACTATAGATACCCTTTGCATCAAGATCGAAAACATGGAACAAAACTTCGTGGATGATGGAACGATTCCTCCCATGAAATTAAATACTAATATCATCGGAAGCCCCTTACAATGTCGCTTTCAGAAGGATACTAAGTTCGATCATTGTAACACCACTTCTTCTTCAAGAAGCCTTACACAAGCCCTTTACTTTGCAGATTGGATTGTAAAGAATGTTGATAAAGCAGGGCTTGATGTTACTACTGCCGATGGTACATCATGCGGCTTGATTCCTCGTGATGTTTCGGTGTATCCTGATAGTAATGGATGCAAAACTCGTAACCCTACTTACTTTATTAATAATGAAGTGGACAATGATGCTATGCCCAAAGGCACTTCCATTAATCCTCCCACCATTAATTATGACAAGCCTTACTATCCCTTTGCTTTCGGGGCGAGGAGGCAACGATGGTTGGATTATTTTGGTAGTATCAAGGCTGATAAAACCTTTCAATTATTCCCAAGATTCTCTACGCAGCCGAAGAATCCTAAAGCCGGATATTCAACAGGGATGGGCGATTGGATGACTCAATTAAACAATTGGGATTGCCATGGTACTGGTTGTAACAACGGAACTATTTGTTGCGACATTCCGCATTATCTCCCCGATGTAGAAGAAGAATTCATGCATCAATTTGCGAATAGTTTCGCAGAGAGTTTTAATCAATTCAACAAAAATCTTATTCCCGACGGAGCCTATTATTACGACGAGCATTACCATCTTACCTTCAATCATTCTCAACATCAAAACGAAACCTTTTGGGGTACTTCCAACAACATTATTATTAATGGCTTCGGCTGGTATCGGTACGGGTTCTATCCCCTTGTTCCCGACAATAATCCTCAACATCACTATGCCCTATCTTGCCCTTGCGACCCTAAAAACCCTGACGCCTGTACAGGTATTTGCACACTGCAACAAGACAGAAGCCGTGATGCCGATGCAACGAAAAAGAAGTAAGCAAACCTTTACATATTAATCTTCTCCACAGCCATGGGATTGGACGCCGTTCATGCCGAACAAATCTGTATCAGCGGAGGCTTCAAGGTCAAAGGAGTGGCTATCAAGCAAAAGAATGTCTTTGGGCTTACACAGGGCATTGAATCAGGAACCTTAATTTGTACAGGCGACACCGATCCAAGGGCGATTTTCCATGCCTGGTGGATTTCTCGCAATGGAGTTGATTTTATATTGATTATGGGAACAGCGGATGCTGAAAATATTTTGACAGGACTCGCTCCCGGTCGTGTATGGATTCAACATCAATGGCGCGGCAGAGGAAATAATAAAGGCGCAGTGAAAACCCTGTTTTTAGACCTCATATAATTAATCAACAGAGCTGCTGTTTTATAGGTTTCTGACCATATTCAGCGGATTACTATGGTAACTTAGTGGATTACCATGGTAACTTACCGGATTACCATGGTAACTTACCGGATTACCATGGTAACTTAGTGGATTACCATGGTAACTTACTGGATTACCATGGTAACTTACTGGATTACCATGGTAACTTAGTGGATTACCATGGCAACTTAGTGGATTACCATGGTAACTTAGTGGATTACCATGGTAACTTAATGGATTACCATGGTAATCCACTGGATTACCATGGTAAAAAATTTTTACCGACTGCATCCATGCTTTTTTCTTTAATAACAAGGAGTGATGGGAGAGTGGAAAGTGGCGTGGATAGAGGGGATTGAAGCAAATTGACACAAACTTTACCAAAGTTTGAAAACTTTGGTAAAGTTTTTTAGTATTTGATTAAACTTTATTTATTTAGTTTTGCGGGCATGAAAAAGGATAATACTTCTATTAATATTTACAAAGGTTGGAACATCTTAATTGGCGGAGTTATACTCAATGGTGGATATTCTAATTTTGAGACTTATGGTGCTTTATTTTTAATTATCCTTATATTAGTATTAATACCATTCATAGTTGGCTTGGCTGGTGGCTTGACTAAACCTAAAACTACTTATATTTTGCCTGGTGGAGCTAAAGTGGAGCCAATTGTAATTACAAAAAAAAAATTAAAGAGGCTCGGAAGGCTTCAAATGTTGGGCTAAAAAAACTTTTCAAAAGTGAATTTGAAAAGATAAAAATAAACATTGATGCATATTTGCCCACAAGTTCAGGTATTTCTATAAAAAATGCAAGAAATCAATGCCAGCTTATATTTGAAGATCATCGACAAAAGTGGGGAGATATTTTAGGTGTCAATCCGCCCATAAGTATTTATGGCGATTTGGCAGAAAGTTTTAAATGGATTAAACCAGAAGAATTATCACAAAAACTATTAGAAATAACCTCATTAGATCAAGAATATTTATTTGATTTACTTTGCACAGTTGACTATAAAAATTCCTTTGAATTATCTGATTGTATTAATCTGATGATAACAGGCTATTGGAATAATAAATTAACTAAGGATGAGGTAATAAAATTATTGGAATATATTAAAATTAATTATTCGTGTTAACACAATCCAACTTATCAAATATTCAAAATTACCAACATTAATAATGATAAAAAAATGAGTAATAAACTTAATACAAAATATCTATTCATTGGAGGAATATCTTTGGTTATTCTATTTTGGATACTTAATTGCTTTGTATTGCCATTATTGATAAAAGAACCAAATGAAAGAGCACAATTTGGAGAAATGTTCGGTGCTATTAATTCCCTTTTTTCTGGATTAACATTGTGTGGAATTGCATATACAGTTTATCTTCAACATGTGAGCAATAGAAAATCAGAATACCACTTTAGATTAAACCAATTAATAAACATAATCAATAAACAGACTCTAATTTTTAATGAACGGATTATCGAATTTTATTTTAACAAATTAGATACAGAAACCAGCATTGATCTAAATTTTAATCATGCAATAAAGTACTTTAAAACACTAAATGATAATATACAAGATATTGAACAATTTGCACATATAAATGGTGGTAGTATTGATTCACTAATAACTTTTATTCATGATAGTACTACATTTGTTAGTAACTTAATAGATTATGAGGATATTTCCTTAGATGATAAAGGGAAATTAATGAAATTATATACAAGAGGTTTAAACGGAAATCTTATTAATTTTTTACCTTTGATGAACGAAAGTTTAAAACTCAATAAGGAAAAATTAGATGCTCTTGAAAATGGTTTTAAAGATATATATGAAAGTATTTATAATATTAAAAGATCAAGGATTAAGGATATTTATATGCACCTTGATTATTCTAATAATTGAGTAAACAACCGGACATCTCCATTTCATTCCCAGGGTAACCAACCTGAAATGTAACGACCTCAATCCTGACATCCAATCCCGCACGTGCGGGGTTTGCTGTAAGGTTGCATCGTTGTTTCATCTAATTATTTTCCCTTAAATTATATTCAAGCAATGAAATCCCGCACGTGCGGCACTGAAAAAGCCTGGCAGTCAGGATTCATTCTACCATCGTTTTGTGATAGTTCCGCCCTTGCGGACTGCAACAAAACGATGATGATGCTGATTAGGAATCTGTGAATTATGTAAGTCTTTTCAAGGATTATGTAACACTCACCCTTTCAAAAAGTAGTAATTTTGCGGCGTTAAAGGAAATAAGAAAGATGGTAATAATGCAATATAATATAACATGTAGTAAGGTTGCATCAAACCAACCATTAATAGGTGGACTTATGCAACTCGGAGAGCGGGGAGTTGCGGATATAAACATGTTAGCTGGAACCATTACAAACGTGCGTACATAGGATTAGAAAGTGGATAGAAAGATTAAAGTTAATGAAATAATAAATGATAAAAAGACTGTTACCCAAAGAAATGATTCAT
>CAIMUP010000045.1 GCA_903844645.1 uncultured Bacteroidota bacterium | reverse complement strand
TTTCATATCGCTATATATATAATGAGTGGCAAAATTAGGAAAATGTTTATTAATGCCTTTGCCTCCAGCTTTTCTTCCAAGTTCCCAAAACAGGGTGCTTTATGAATGGAATAGTCTCAAAAATAGTATCTAACAGATTGATAATGGTAGCATATATTGGCTTTACTTCATGCTTTAGGTTAAGCCAAAAGCGGAACTGGTTTTGGTAAAAACGTAACTGCTTTTGGTAAAAACGTAACTGGTTCTATTAAAACCGTAACTGCTTCTATTAAAACCGGAACTGCTTCTATTAAAACCGTAACTGCTTCTAATAAAAACGGAATAGCTTCTAATAAAACCGTAACTGCTTCTTATAAAACCGTAACTGTGAATCTTGAAATTTGTAATCGTGTACTTAACTCCTTAAAGGTGAACCTTTCCAACCTCCTTTCGGGTTTTTTCTCCCGAAAGGTTTTGAAAATTGGAATTCCATTAAATTAAAACATGATGGGAGAAAAAACCGTCAAGAGGGGATATTGGTAGATATTGTCAGATAGGATTGCGATTCCTTATTGAATTGTACCAACCTCCTTACGAAAGTTCGGGGGCTTTCTTTTTGTTGATAAAATAAACGCCGAGTAAGATGGTGAGCATCCCGATAAGGTGCGGAACGCCCAGCTTCTCACCATCCAATATCCCCCACAATACCGCCACAGCCGGAATAAAATATGTTACCGAAGAAGCAAAGATAGTAGTAGATATTTTCAGCAGCATGTTGAATAAGATTAATGAAATCGCCGTCCCGAATAAGCCCAGCAGAATGACATAATAAAAACTGATTACCGCCGCATGACTAGATGAAATGCGAGTGGTAAAATCAGTAGTCAATAAATAAATCGCCGATGGCGGACCCAACGCAAACAGTGCGAAACCCGCCTGATGTATCGAATTAATGCCACCCAAAAAGGTCTTGATAATATTCGCCGAGAAGGCATAAAAAATACATGCCACGATGATGTAAAACCCGAAGTAATAATTGCTCTCGAAACCGCCCTTCGCATTGTATACTATCATGCACACCGCTCCCGCAAAGCCTAAGAAAATACCCACCACCTTCAGCGTCGTAGTCCGCATCTTGAAGAATAAAAAACCAACGATCAAAGTGAATACAGGGGTTAATGAATTCAATACCCCCACGATAGAACTCGACAATCCGCTCTCCGCCTCGGTGAATAAAAAGGCAGGGATACCATTGCCGCAAATCCCCGCCGCGACGATGTATTTCCACCGGTCTCGCGGCACTTTCCCCACATGCCTGATGGCAAATGGAAACAAACATAGGAACGAAATAACCATGCGGATTGCCGCCACTTGCGGGGGCGTATAAACATCTAATCCGCGCTTCATCAGGATGAATGAACTGCCCCAGATCAGGGCGAGCAGCGTCATCAGAATGATCGGTAAGGCTTTTGGATTACGAACCATAAACTACTTTCTTCGGCGACGCAGGTTGGCAGGTTTCTTACGGGTATCCGGTTTCTTTTTCTTCGGAACGTAAGGTTTCTTTTCATGGAATGCCCCTTGGAATGTAGGGTCTTCGCGCCGCTTTTGGTAGTCAATATCGCGGTTGATTAATTGCAGTTCATCCAAGGGCGTTTCCTCTATTTCTACCTCTGTCGGAATATCAATAACGGGGATCTTTCGCTTGATCATCTTCTCAATCTTCTCGATATGATACAACTCGGCATCGGTGCAAAAGGTAATCGAATCGCCCTTCTGGAATGCCCTTCCCGTCCTGCCGATACGGTGAATGTATTCCTCGTAATTAGTCGGCACATCGAAGTTGATAACATGGCTGACTTCCATAATATCTATCCCTCGAGCAGATACATCGGTCGTAACAAGTACCTTCACTTCGCCTTTCTTGAAGCTCTCGATAGAATTGATGCGGGCATTCTGATCTTTGTTGCTATGCAACACCCGCGCATAATCATCCCCATGTTTGCGAATGATAAACTTATAGATATTATTCGCCACCTTCTTCGTCTTGCAGAAGATGATGACCCTGTTGAATGTTTCTTTATCATTGATGAAGTGTTCTAAAAGATTAGCTTTGGTTTTAAGGTTCGGGGTAAGATATACGCATTGCGAGATACCCTTGGCAGTGGTCTGTTCGGGTTGAATCCTAATCATCACGGGGAAGTCGAGGAAGTTTTCGCAGAGCTTCAAAACCTTGTCGGAGAGCGTTGCAGAGAACAAAAGGTTCTGTCGTTTGCGAGGAAGGATTTCTAATATCCTCCCGAATTGTTTCATAAAACCAATATCCAATAACCTATCCGCTTCATCTAGAACGAGGGTATTGATTTTCTTTAATACCAAATGATTTTCCAAGTAAAGGTCTATCAACCTGCCAGGCGTTCCGATGATAATGTCAATGCCTTTTTCAATTCCTTCTATCTGAACTTTCGTCCCGACGCCGCCATATACCGCCACGCTGCGGATGTCGGTATATTTAGATAGCTGGTCGGTTTGCAGCTTCACCTGTGCCGCCAATTCCCGTGTCGGAACAATAATCATTACACGGGGACGGATGTCCTGGGCATACCGCACTTTCATCAAAATAGGCAGAAGATAGGCAGCCGTTTTCCCAGTTCCGGTCTGGGCTATGCACTGAATATCCTGCCCGCCTATTACCTTAGGAATAGCCTCCTGCTGCACCAGGGTAGGTTCATCAAATCCTAAATCGGCAATAGCATTCAAGAGTTGTTTGTTAAACTTAAAATCGTCAAATGTCATCTTATCATTCATGGGGCAAAGATACTTAATGCCGCGAAAATTTGGCATAATTTATGCGAAGGGAAAATCATTCCATTAGGAATATTAATAAACTTTTAGCTATCTTTGCCGTCTAATTAAAAAATTAAGAATATGAAAACAATAAGTACACTTTTAATCGTCCTGCTGGCTACAGGTTTTGCGTTTAGCCAAAGTTTCCAATTAGTAGGATATGGAACTCCCGGAGTTACTGATACTATGGTTTGCGGTAATGCTGGGGATTTGCTTACTGCAGTAGCAGTTGTAAAAAATGTTTCAGGAAGCACTAAATCCAGTATCCTTTGCAGAAGACAAATTATAAGTATGGTTACAGGTAACTATAATAAATTTTGTTGGGGAACACAATGCGGAAGTCCTACAACGGATGTTTCTGCTACATCCGTTAATCTTGCCCCTAATGCAACATCTAATACTTTTGTCGGATATTTAGGTGATGTAAGCATGTCATTGATTAATGATACTGTAAGATATATCGTTTTTGATTCTACAAATGTCAACGACAGCCTTAGTTGGGTGGTGGTTTATTGCTTCTCGACTGGGGTTAATGAAGTAATTCCTACCGCAAAAAATACCTTGGTGAATGCCTTCCCTGACCCTTCGGATAATGCTTCGTTGATTAATTATACCCTCGCGAAGGATGCTAAAACAGCCAAAATTAATATCATGAATATGATTGGAAACAAGGTGGCGGAATATCAGATTGATACCAAGGATTCTAAATTCAATATTCCTACCAAAAACCTGAATGCAGGGATTTATTTTTATTCCTTAGAAGTGGATGGAAGGGTAACTTCTACCAAGAAATTAATGGTGAATCATTAAGAATAAATAATAAAGCTTAAAAAGATGCATCCTAATAAATATTAGGATGCTTTTTTATTTCCAGACATCTGTCTGACTTTTCGGGACACGTGTTTAACTTTTCCAGACATCTGTCTGGCTTTTCGAGATACGTGTCTGACTTTTCGAGACATCTGTCTGATTTTTCGAGACATCTGTCTGACTTTTCCAGACACCTGTCTGATTTTTTGGGAGCATTGAAATTTTTATGAATTTAGACTTTCATATTCCATCATCGCCTTCCTCCATTTAACAGGGATTTCGATGGAGCCATGTTTCTTATAATCGAAACAAACCAGTACCGTGTTGCCGCTCGCGACCTCGATTTCTTCATCGCCTACCAATTTAATAATGGAATAAACGACCTCGAAACTCTTCGTCCCAAGCCTCGAAACTTTGGTATAAACCACCACAAAATCGTCCAGAATAATCGGAATTTTATAATCAATATCGGCATGAGCGAGGATTAATCCGGTCTCTGCCCAATTGATGTTTTCGCCGACAACGGTCTTGAAATAATCTATCCGCGCCTGCTCCAGAAAAGTGAAATAATTGGCATTGTTGACATGCCCCAAAGCATCCATATCGGCAAACCGAATCTCGATGGGATAACGATGGCGGAAGATATTTTTCATTGCTAAATATTATTCGGTTTCTATCGAATCCAATTGCTCATAGATGGAATTATTGCTGATGAATTCAGGAACAATGTCCTTCATTTTCCTTACGATGGCGAGGTTATCTTGAGTTCGGAAGAGGCTGATTAAGTCGCTGATTTCTTTGGAGATTGTTTCGAAATCATTCTCCTCCACCTTAGCAATCATGATCTTCGGATGATGCGTAGGCAGTACGTTTTCGGTATCATTTAATAATTCTTCGTAAAGTTTTTCACCGGGACGAAGCCCCGTAAAAACCAACTGAATATCCTTGCCCAACGACAAGCCGGATAGCTTCACCATCTTCCTCGCGAGATCCACAATCTTGATTGATTTACCCATATCGAAAATAAATATTTCGCCACCTTTGCCCAATGCACCTGCCTCAAGAACCAATTGGCAGGCTTCGGGAATCGTCATAAAGAATCTCGTAATTTCGGGATGCGTAACGGTAATCGGACCGCCTTCCTCGATTTGTTTTTGGAATCTCGGAATCACCGAACCATTGGAAGCAAGCACGTTTCCGAAGCGGGTAGTGATGAATTTTGTCTTAGAGATTTTATTCAAACTCTGGATGTATTTCTCTGCAATCCGTTTCGAGGCACCCATGATATTAGTGGGGTTCACCGCCTTATCCGTAGAAATCATCACAAATTTTTCTGCCCCGAATTCAACGGAAAGATCAGCCAATATTTTTGTTCCGAGAACATTGGTCAAGATGGATTCAGAAGGATTATTTTCCATCATCGGGACATGCTTGTAAGCAGCGGCATGAAACACAATCTGGGGTTTATAAGTCCTGAAAACATTGGTCATCCGTTCCTTGTTTCTAATGTCGCCAATGACGGCATCCACCTGATCTCGGCGTTGCGATTCATGGATTTCAATATCAATGTCGTACAGGTCAGATTCAGCTTGGTCGAGCAGGATAATAAACTTGGGGTTGAAGTTAAGAATCTGTCGCACCAATTCACTGCCGATAGAACCTGCTGCACCGGTAATTAGTACCGTTTTACCTGCAATATTTTTTTTAATAATATCCAAATCCAGCTTAATCGGGTCGCGTTCCAAGAGGTCTTGAATCTTAACTTTCTTAATCTGTTTGAAGCTTAATTCCCCATTAATCCAATTCTTCACGGGCGGCACATTTAAGACTTTGGTATTATAATTCAAACAAATTTCAACGGCTTCTTGCTTGTGTGCAGGAGCTAAATCTTGAACAGAAATAATGAGATGAGCCACCGAATTATCTTTCAACAATTCCTCCAATTGATTGGTATGATAAATCGAAACACCCTCTAACTTTTTACCCGCCTTTTTGGGATTGTCATCAATAAATGCAAGCACATTATACTTCGTTCCGGCATCGCGGTCGAGGGTTCTTTTGGTAATAATTCCTGATTCACCGGCGCCATAAATAATGACATTAGTCTTTGATTTGGTTGGATTTTTCCATTCGATATATAAAATCTTCACCACCACTCGGGAGCCTATCATCACAAAAACCGTTGTCAAAAAATCAATAATAACTATCGAGTAAGGAATTAAAAAAGAATGCCTCCATTCAAAATAAACAAGATTAAAAAGCCCGAAGAAAACAGTTACCAAAAATAGAATTACGGCAATTCGTTGAGCATCTTTAGAAGCGGTATATCGGACGATGCTGGCATAAGGCTTCCCAATGAAAAAACTAATAGCCCGAACGATTACCACAAAGGGAACCACGCGATAAAACCCGTGCATCTCTTGCTGGGGAATATTAAAATTAAAGCGCAGCAGATATGCCAAAACAATGGCACAAAAACAGATGCAAAGATCTATTATGAAGACTATCCAGCGGGGAGTATTTCGTGAATTCGAGAACACTTTAGGTTATCAATTTAAAGGTTCAAATGTTTGTTATTACTGTGGCGAATCCGATGCTTCGCCTTCCTTTAATGCCATTTCTTCCTCCGTTTCTTCAAAGTTAAATCCCGTATCTTTCAACAAGAGATACCACGAAAATAGTTTGCGGATAATTGATGGATAAACCTTCGCTTCATCATAGCTCGGAACGCAGGCTCTGAAATAATCTTTGACCACAAAATCGTTCGCCTTTTTGTCCGGTAATGGCTCGGTAGCAACCTTCTCATGAATCGCTTTTAAGACCTCGGTCAGGTGAATCCCGTCTTGGTTGTCATGAGAAAAAATCGTTAAGCCTTCCAACATAATCAAGCCATAACCATTGGTAATGGGCACTCGTTTTTTATCCAATAAGGACTCTGCTATTACTACTTTCTCGGTCTGTGAAATAATCCTGTGAAGCCCTTGCGTGCCTTGGATGTGTATTATTTTTGATAAATCCATAACTATTATTTAATGATAAAATTAAAAACTTTTTTTCCTTTTTATAGGATGCAATGTTACGATAATTTTGGGAAAGTAGGTTTTGTTAAATTAAACTTGGAGAAACGGTATCCAAATTCGGACAAACAAATTGAGGGCTTGGATAAAGCGATTGCCGATTTGGATAAAGCACCTTCTATTAAAGAGAAATCTGGCAAAAGTTTGGAGAAACATATCAACCATTCTTTTCGAGATTCGACAATTTTTACCAAACGGTTGAGCCCTTTCTCCAAACCCTCAATTTCTTTCTCCAACTGACCCATCCGTTTCTCCAAATAACTCGTCTATTTCTCCAAATAGTTGATCTATTTCTCCAAACTCTTCAACGGAAAATCCACATGATGCGCTGTAAATCAGCCTATTTGAAAACGGGTGTCAAAACAAGAGATTCCCGCCCCTTATTTTTCGAGGTAAAAAGGTATTTTCTCGACAAAGATATAACCCTTTTTCTCCTCATTTATCGTGCAGCAAAAATGATTAATACCATTCGTGATGATCAGATATTCTACATTTAATGAAAGATTATACCGCGCCACCTGGTCGAATGTTGCTTGTGTAATCTTCACCGTCGGAGCCTTGCATTCCACAATAAGTATCGGTTTTAATTCCCGATTATAGACCACAATGTCGCCCCTTTTCTTCATCCTATTCACAACGATTTCCTTCTCTATTGCAATCAACGATTTTGGGAATTTTTTCTCCTCGATAAGGTACCTCACAAAGTTTTGCCGCACCCATTCTTCGGGAGTCAAAGCGACATATTTCTTTCGGATCGAATCAAATATTTCGGTATTATCCCTGATCGTAAAAGAATAGTCCGGAAGGTTAAGTTTTATCAAAATAATAATGGAGAATTACTTGCCCGCCTTCTGCTTTGCATACGCAAGGTTGTTCTTTGCCAATTGATAATTCGGATTTAACTTTATGGCTTGATTGCCGGCAATAATTGCAGAATCATACCTACCTAAAGAGTTGTAAGCAGAGCAAATATTGTTGAATGCTTCAGAGAAATTCGGCTTTAGTTTGATGGCTTCGCGGCTAGCGATAATGCAATCTTGATAACGCTTTGCCAGATAATATTGCAAGCTCAAGTTAAGGTAATTATCAGGGGAGGGCGTGGTGGCAACAAGTTCCTCTGCGCTTTGCAAAGGGGTCTTCATATTTTTAATATCCTTGTTGTTTTGGAGGGCTGTCAACATGGCTTTTGCATTGGAATGCCCTGGGCTTAAACTCAATGCCGTCTTACAATTTTCAATCGCTTCAGGGTAGCGGTTTTTGCCACTCAACCAGACGGCATAGAAGTAATAACAATCGGGATATTGCGGACCGTACGTAATGCCAGATTTGAAATACGTTTCGGCTTCTGTATCCTTGCCCAACGCCCCGTTGATGATGGCTAAATTGGTATGTAGAAAGGCGTAATAGGGGAGATAAACCAAAGCCCGTGTGTATAAATTCATGGCTTCATCGTACTTGCCTTGGCGCATTTTTACCAAGCCGTAATTCATCAAACCTCTGCCGTTTTCGGGGCTTTTGATAGTAACATCGAGCCATAAAGATTCATCGGAAGACCATACCAAATTGCGGGTGTGAGTGCCGTAAGCATGGGCACAGATTATTAAACTGGTAAGAGCGATAATGGATATTCTTATAGAGGAGTTGTGCAGGATTTGTTCTTCCTTTTTGATGATGAATAATCCTATTGCCCAGACTACGGCGATCATTAATCCGATGTATGGAAAATATATTCTATGGTCATTCAACACCTCTGCAAATGGGAGTAGGGTGGAGGTGGGGGCTAATGCAAAAAAGAACCAGAGGATGCCGAAAGTGATGGGCTTAGTTTCTTTTTTTGAGGCGCATTTGTAGGCGATGAAAAGCATCATTAAAATGAAGATAACTCCCACTAAAACCCTATCGTCAAAGATATTATTTATGGCTCGCCAATCGGTATCGGCAGAGAGGTTGAAGGGGAGGAAAAAGGTATTAAAATAATGCACCATGACGAAGGCTTCCGTCATTAAATAAGAGATGCGGGATACGCCTCCTGGCTGCCAATTCACGGCTTTGCCGAAGACATAAATTATTAATAAAGTGCATACCACGAAGGCGGGTATTACTTTCTTAATGGTATTCAAAACATTCGTTTTGGTGAAGGGGTTTGTTGCATCTTTTCCCTCAAAAAGAAAAATATAAACCAACAACAATATCGGGAAGATGGCGGCTGATTCTTTGGCGAATATCCCGATCATGACGGGTAGTAAATAGAGATAAGTCCTCTTACAAAACGATGAATGGAGGTACAGAAAAAACGAGATGACGATGGTGAATGTGGAGATAATATCGGTCCTTGCTATGATATAATTCACCGTCTCCGCATTGGCGGTGTGGACGGAATAGAGCGAGGCTGCGAAGAGTGCAAAGAAGGCATTCCAACGGTGCGGTTTGGCGACATTCATGAGCTTCAAAAAGATAAAAAACATCAGGACGCATTGGATAAGAAATACAAAGAAATTGGTGAGGTGATAGAACAAGGAATTTAAGCCGTTGGCGTTATCAAATCGCAATGCCATCCAATAATCTATCGCCAAAGAGGTCGTTACCAAGGGGCGGTAACTTTGGTTTTGAGGGAGGGAGCTGAAGGATTCCGAACTTTTGAAGAAGAAGGGGATATTGTGAATATCGCGGATGTAGGAATTTGTTTCGATGGTGTGGGCATCGTCGAAGTGGAAGGGGTTGTGCCAATGGTTTGAATAGGCGATGAGGAGGATGGTGAGGGCTATTATTCCTGATGCGAGGAGGGGGAGGTTTGATTTTTTGTCCATAGTTTTAAATTTAATGGCGCAAAGATAAAAAAGTTTAAGGTTTCGGGTTTAAAGTTCAAGGTTGGAGCACGGCAACAACCTTGAACTTTAAACCCGAAACCTTAAACCCATTATGGCGCGTCCC
>CAIMUP010000044.1 GCA_903844645.1 uncultured Bacteroidota bacterium | reverse complement strand
GTTTCATTTTATAGTAACAAGTTCCTAAATATACAATTAGGATTATACCCAACAGGAATAAAAAATACCTGTCGGGAATCCAGCATACATTGCCAACATTCTCCTAAACATTGCCAGTATTCTCCTAATCACTGCCAAGATTCTTCTAAACATTGCCAACATTCTCCTAAACATTGGCAGTATTCTTCTAATCACTGCCAACATTCTCCTAAACATTGCCAGTATTCTTCTAATCACTGCCAACATTCTCCTAAACATTGCCAACATTCTCCTAAACATTGCCAATATTCTCTTAAACATTGGCAATGTTCTTCTAAACATTGCCAATTTTCAGGGGCGGGCGAGCATACGGCATTATCGCCTGCAAGTAATTGAATACAAGGTGGTTACTGCCCGAACTTTTTGCGTCGAAAACTGTTTTGATAGCGTACTTGAGTTTTTAAAGGGGTTAAAATGAGAGTCAAAAAAGTGCTCTGGAACAAGGTGCTGACCACGGAATGGGCAAAATGGGTGTAAAAAGCAGGGAATATTACATTCAAAAGAAAGCCCTCAAAAAGGAGGCTTTCTTTCTCGATTATGTAAGTGTAATTTATCGTGCGATAATGAATTTCTTTGTTGATTTATCACTTCCGACGGTTACATTCATAAAATAAGTTCCTGAAGGAATGGTGGAACAATTCATGCTGAAAGAGTGTATTCCAGAGGCTTGCGTTCCGAAGTTTTCTGTTCTTATTTTTTGTCCTTGTATGTTATAAATATCCAAGATCACGATGGATGATTTATTAAGATTACAAGAGACGGTAGCTACGTCCTGCGTAGGATTCGGATAGATATTAATGTCAACTCTTGTGGATGATTTAAGGTCGTGAACACCCGTCAGTGTTGATGATTTCCACAAGCCTCTTCCATGCGTGGCGATGTATATATCAGCCGCAGGATTGCCATTGGTATATTGCGCAATTTGTTTGATCATGAATGCTGGCATGCGTGGTAATCCATCTTGATAATTCCAAGTTGCACCGCCATCATTAGTAGCGAATACGCCGAGATCGGTACCGACTAACATGATGGTCGAATCCCACCGATCAATCATGGAACTATAGAAAGGCATAGCAGGAATATTATGAGTAATATCAGTAAATGTCGGGGCAGTGTTCATCGCATTATGCGATTCGTAAACATGGTTGGTATAGTTGCCGTAATTACCATAAGTAATAAGTACATGATTATTGTTTGCCGGATCAACGGAAATACTGGTAGGGAAACGCCCTGTTGGCAAGCCGCCGCCCATCGTTGTTTTGCGGATAGGAGTAGGCAAGGTATTGGTATTTGAAACATCATAATGAGTGCCTGAATTGTCGAGGTTATTATTTACATAATCGAGGTTGGTAATTCGATATACCAGGTTGCCACTGGTGCCTACGAACAGGGTTTTACCATCATTCGTAGCAGCCATGCACATTCCTGCACCGGAAGTGCTTGCTATCTTAAACCACTTAGGAAGTATGGAGAAATTAAGTGCTGCTTTGGTCATCCAAACTGCTCCTGAAGTACCGATAAAAAACGATGTATCGAGAGCAGTATTCGGGTTCATGTTCTCCCATAGTAAGAAAGGGGTATTAAATGCTGAATTCAAGCCCGTAGATGGATTGATGTTAAGGTCATAGAAGTCTTGTCCGCCACTGCCTTTGTTGGAGGAACGGGCAAGTCCTGCATTCTGCGATTCAACGAAATATGCAAGCGGATTATAGTATGAAATAGTGGTATAAAATCCATCGCCACCGTGAATATTTATCGCATCTTGCGGATTGTTTCCTACATGATTAAGATACAAACAACCGTTATCTTGAGTACCTCCTGTAACATCGGTACTACCCTCTTCGGGAGAGGCTGCAACTGCATAGAACTGGGTAACATTATACTTTCTGTTCATGGTATGAAAGGTGATGCCTTGGTCAGGAGATTCTATTAAACCGCCATCGCAGCCGATGAAGAAATCGTTGGCATCAGAGGGATTGAAGACTATGGTATGATGATCAGGATGTACATAGTTGGTGGACGTATATCCATTGCATTGATGCCAATTCTGATTCAATTGCCAGGAATACACATCGAAGCCAACGACAATTACTTTATCAGCATTATCAGGGCAAACGGCGATACAATTAGCATATGTTCCTTGTTGCCCAAGCGGGTTGAAACTGCCGCCACCGGGACCGATGAGGGTAACCGTTTTAAACTTATCGGTAGTACGATAGATGCCTGCAAAGCCAGTGTTTCCGCCAGCGAGGCAAGCATACATTACATTCGGATTAGAGGGTGCTACAGCGAGTTCAATTCGCGATGCGGCAGGGACGGTAGTTACTTTTCTGAAGGTACTGTCATTGCCCATTTTACCAACGCTATCGGAGCGATAAATCTGTCCGCCAACGGTACAGATAACGGCTCCATCGGTGGCGACTTTTACTGTTGAGGAAGCAGAAGTAAGCAGTCCGCCAACCATATTATTCCTCACGGGATTAATCCATGAATGCCCACTGTCATCAGACATTCGCAAGCCGGTGCCGGTTGCTGCATAGATGCGTAAAGGGTTCGTAGGGTCGGCATAAATTTGATAGATAGATTCCCAATTTGCTTGCTGACTTGCGGTAAGGTTATCCCACGTAGAACCTAAGCGATTGAAGGTGTTGCCGCCATCTGTGGACTTCCAGATTCCTTGTCCGGGGAAACCCCCGACATTATATCCGAAGTAGCCATACAACGCCTCGCCGGTACCGAAATAAATATCGCCATTGGCAGCTTGCGTGATGCAGGAAACTGCGAGGTTTTGATATTCATCATTTATTCTATACCACGATTGTCCGTGGTTGGTGGAACGCCACAAGCCCCCTGCGACGCTGCCTGCGAACATATGGCTGGTATTATTTTTATCAAATAAAATAGCACGTGTTCTGCCGCCGATATTATCGGGTCCGAGTTCATCCCAAGTGAGGTTGATGCCTGATTTAATTCGTTCGTTTCGGCTGGCAGCAGCCATTGCTTCGACGTTTTTTCTTGCTGCAATCATGTCATTAACATTGATGGTTCCGGTAGCCGGATCTACCCTCAAACTCCATAGATAATCGGCAGCATCTTTTGCTCCCTGGGCTTCATTTTCTTTTCCATCGGTGTTCTGAAAGCCTTGATGGTGCTGGCTCCATGAGTGTTGCATAGCGATTGATGCTACGATGATTACGGACAATGCACAGAGCGTGCAGATTAGTTTTATTGATTTCATATTTTATTAGTTAGTAACCGTTTCTTTTTTATTTCGAGTGGGTAAAACTACTAAAAAGGAATCTTATCAAACAAGAGCCTTCCAAAACTCTTTTATTTCATTCTTCAAAAAGCATATTTTTGCCTTATCAAATTAATACCAAACGAAATGGCAGAAGACGATATGATACTAAAAGTGATTGCCGAAATAAGGAGTGGATTCAATGAATTTGAACACCGATTCAGCAAGCGGATTTACAATCTTATCCATAAGAAATTAAGCTGCGAAGAAGATGCCGAAGAGCTGACGGAAGATGTATTGTGCTGGATGTTTATTCATCTTTGCGAATTCAAAAAAGAGAGTTCGTTGTGGACCTTTATACAGGGCGTTACAGACAATATGATCGGCACTTTTCTTAAGCATAAATTCCGCAAGCGGCAATTGCAGATGGTGTGCAATACAGAGGCTAATGAAGGTTCATCAACATTCTGCCGTCGGATGACTGCAGTACAAACGACAGCGTACATTGGGCGCAGGTGAGAGCCACCATCGCTATCGTTTTCGAGACCCTGAAAGGCAATCAAAAAATAGTTTTAACCATAGCCATTATGGCAGGATGCGGAACAAAGAAATTCAGTTATTAATGAATTTGAGTGCCTCGGCGGTGAAGGCATTATTGTTCAAAGTGATGGTCAAGATGGAGACAGGGCTGGCAGCATATAAGGATGATTATCAAGATTAATTTCCTATAAAGTCTCTACGGAACTGTATTATGAAAGAAGTCCAATATTATAAGGCGCAAAGTTACGAAAAGAAAAGTAGTGAATAAAACCGTTGGCAGAATCAGTATCTTTGCCGCCACTAATAAAATAATACGATGGGTACAGAAAATTCGCTTAAATTGTTATTAAATAATGACAGCCTGACACCCGATTTCAGGGCGATTGCTGAAAAAGTTGGGAACGGCAGTAGGATTTCGGAAGCCGAAGGATTGTTGCTTTATGAAAAGGGAGAATTAGGCTACCTCGGCATACTTGCCAACCATATTCGGGAGAAAAAACATGGCGATTACACCTATTTTAACAGGAATTTCCATATCGAACCCACGAATATCTGTGTCTATACCTGTAATTTTTGTGCCTATTCTCGCCTTTTAAAAGATAAAGAAGACGGCTGGGAACTAAATCTGGAGCAGATGATGGATATTGTCCGGTCTTATGATGGAAAACCGGTTACCGAAGTACATATTGTGGGCGGCGTACATCCGAAAATGAATTTGGAGTTCTTCTGCGAACTAATTAGGCAAGTAAAAGCGCACCGCCCTCTGCTCCATATCAAAGCCTTTACAGCCGTAGAACTTTTTTATATGTTCAAAAAAGCCAATCTTACTACGGAAGCAGGATTAATGAAACTAAAAACGGCTGGCATGGACTCTATTCCGGGCGGCGGTGCAGAAATTTTCGATGAAGAGATTAGGAATATTATTTGCGCCGATAAATGTTCGGCAGACGAATGGCTTTTTATCCATCAAACAGCACATAATCTGGGAATACCATCGAATATTACGATGCTTTATGGACATATTGAGAATTTTTCTCACCGAATAAACCACATGAGTAGGGTAAGAACCCTGCAAGATGATACAAAAGGGTTTAATACCTTCATCCCGCTGAAGTTTCGTAATGGCGATAACGATATGAGTAATGTGCCGGAAGTATCTACGATAGAAGATTTGCGGAATTATGCCGTTTCGCGGATTTTTCTGGATAATATTCCGCATATCAAAGCATATTGGCCCATGATTGGTAGAAGTACCGCCCAATTATCCTTAGCTTTCGGCGTAAATGATTTAGACGGAACCATAAACGATACTACAAAAATCTATACCATGGCAGGCGCAGAAGAACAAACACCTAATTTATCCACCAAAGAATTGGTAGATTTGATAAAACAAGTACGCCGCCACCCAATAGAACGAGATACGGTGTATAATATCCTTACAGATTATCAGGATTACGATTTCAGTAAGGAAGAAGCCGCGGAATTAAAGGTATAAGGGCTTTCTCTCGACCCCAACTCCATTAAATATCGTACGAACATCGTGAAAGTTCGTACGAACATCGTGAAAGTTCGTACGAACATCGTAAAAGTTCGATCGAACATCGTAAAAGTTCGTACGAACATCGTAAAAGTTCGTACGAACATCGTGAAAGTTCGTACGAACATCGTGAAAGTTCGTACGAACATCGTAAAAGTTCGTATGAACATCTTGAAAGTTTGATTGGGGGTTTAATAAGATTTATTAAGCGGAAGGAGAAGGGCAGGGAATGTTTTTTGGGGAATTGGTTAGTTTTGCGGGATGAAATACAGAGCTACTCCATTAAATATAGCCAGCGTTCTGGCATTTGGCTATTCAATTGATGCGTATTTCTTTCCTGATCCCGAAGGCTGGGCAACGCTATTATGGATTTACATGTTGCCATGGGTTATATTAGGAATGCTTCTGGATTTAATAATTCAAAAATTATCAAAGAAATATCTCTGGACATTTATCATTGAAAGTGTTTTGGTGGGTGTAATAATCATAATTATTTCAAGATTGGAGTAAGGCGAAAAAATAATATCTTCATTATCCAATTAATAACTATTTTTGCCGCCAATAAAATCATAAATAATACGCTATGAAATATACACCAATAGACCAAAAGAATTACATCGAAAGCCGAAAACTATTCGCTGCGCAGATGAAACCTAAAGCTGTCGCCATTTTTAATGCCAATGACGAACTTCCGAAGAACGGAGACCAGACATTTGTATTCCGGCAGCAATCCGATTTATTCTATTTAACCGGCATTGATCAAGAACAAACCATTTTGGTACTCTTTCCCGACAGTCCACTACCACAATATAAAGAAGTTCTATTCCTCCGCCAAACAAATGATAAGATTGCCGTCTGGGAAGGACATAAATATTCTTTCGAAGAAGCAAAAGCGGCGTCAGGAATACAAAATATCTTCTGGGTAAATGACTTCGATACGATTCTCCCTATCTTAATGCACCATGCCGATAGCGTTTATCTTAATACCAATGAAAACGATCGGTATGCGCATACCGTTCCGTACCGCGACTTACGTTTTATTCATCATCTGCAAGAAATTTATCCGTTGCATACATACAATCGCGCCGCTCCTATTATGGCAAACCTGCGATCTGTTAAGTCCGCGGATGAAATCAAACAATTACAAACCGCTTGCGATATAACTAATAAGGCATTCCATAGAGTTCTCAACTTTATTAAGCCTGGCGTTATGGAATATGAAATAGAAGCCGAGATTACCCATGAATTTTTAAGGAATCGGGCTACGGGGCATTCGTATTACCCTATCATTGCCTCCGGTCCAAGTGCAAATGTTTTGCATTACAATGAAAATAATAAAGAATGTAAAGCAGGCGATGTAATCCTCCTTGATTTCGGAGCAGAATACGGTAACTATGCAGCCGATTTAACACGATGCGTGCCGGTTTCCGGTAAGTTTACTCCCCGCCAGAAGGAAGTTTACAATGCCGTGTTAAGAGTTATGAAAGCCGCTACTAAAATGTTGGTTGTCGGAACTCTTTTAGAAGAATATCATAAGGAAGTCGGCAAGATTATGGAGAAAGAATTGCTCGGCTTAGGCTTATTAAAGCAAGAAGATATAGATAAACAAACGGAGGCATTGCCGGCTTACAAAAAGTATTTCATGCACGGCACTTCCCACTTCCTCGGCTTGGATGTTCATGACATCGGTAACCGATATCAACCCTTTCGCGAGGGATATGTATTCACTTGCGAGCCGGGGATCTACATCCCGGAAGAAAAGCTTGGCATTCGTTTAGAAAACGATATTCTTATCACCGCAAATGGTCCGGTAGATTTGATGGCAGCTATTCCTCTGGAGGCTGATGATATCGAAGCGTTGATGAAATAGAACCGAACCATGACTTTTCAAGAACAATTAGTAAAATACTCCGAGTACAACATCTGGGCAAATACCAAATTCATTGACATACTAAAAAGTATGGATGAATCGGATTTGGATCATGAACAGGTGAGTAGTTTTTCTTCGTTGCGCAAAACATTTTATCATATTTGGGATGCACAAAGCATTTGGTATATGCGGCTAAGCGGGGAATCTTTGGCTGGGTTTCCGAGTAAAGATTTCAAAGGAACTACCGAGGAGGCATTGGAGTTATTCCACCAAAGTTCGGTTGCGTTATCTGATTATATCAAGACCATTTCCGATGAATCTTTAAACCAATCTCTCGATTATAAGAACCTGAAAGGTGAGCCATTTACCAGCGACCTTCACGATATTCTGCATCATGTGTTGAATCATTCCACGTTTCATCGTGGGCAATTGGTTACGATGCTGCGGAACGTAGGTATTACCACGATTCCATCTACCGATTTTATTACTTATTGCAGGCTTTAGCCTATGCTCCTGTGGTTGTTTCCTTAAACTAATTGCAGGCGTTTCAAGGAAACTGCTGGCATCCGTTTCAGGGAACTGGTGGCTGGTTCGATGCCGATACCGACATTTTCCAATGCCATTATCCCTAAAATAGGTTCTGTTCCTTCTGCTCCGAAGATGATATGTACTACCGTTTCATTGCCTAAGAAATTCACGATTGCGAAGCCGTATTCCACTTCGCTCAACGTGCCGTTATCCATTTTATAAACCATTTTCCAGCGGGGTACGATGCCTGCGGCTTGCAATACGCTTGCCGGTGCGATGCAGTGAATGGATGCTCCATCAACGGTAAATAATGCCTCGTAGCCGGGCATCCTTCCGTTCAAATCGGTTACTAAGGTTGTTACTTTTGTCAGTCCCATTTTATTAAATTATATGGCAGCAAAGATACGAAACATTTCGGGCTTGAGGATGCGTATAACTTTCATCGTTTTATTGTAGCTCCCGAAGAAGGTCGCTATCATAAAAGGATGAAAGAAATGAAACCTTACAGCAGCAATGGGGCAGTTGTCAGGATGCTCGGTCAAAAATAATAAATTTTTGGATAAATGTCACTATTAACAGATTTATTTTTCGGGAATTTCAAAATGGAGACATGTCAATATTTCCCTTTGAATCCGAATCGCAGCTGCGAATATGCCTGACACAGTTGTGTTTGCTCGAATCGCAGCTGCGATTGCCTCCGACACAGTTATGTTGCCCGAATCGCAGCTGCGATTGCCCCCAACACAGTTATGTTTGCCTGAATCGCAGCTGCGATTCAATAAAAGCAGGTAATTTTCCCCGATTCCCACCCTTGGATTCCTCCAAAAACAAGTGTTTTCCCGTTGAATCACTCCTTATATATAGGCACATTTTCTGATTCCCCCCTTTTTTCCTAATTTTGTCCCTGAATTTTAAATCCAAGCTCATGAAAAAGAAAATGAATGTTGTGAAATGGTTGGTGTGGGGGATTGGGGTTTGTGTGTTTTTGGGTGGATGTAAGCAAGATTGTCAGGATGACCCGAATTTGACGGCAGACGAACTTTCGTGGATGCCATACAATGGCGGCGAAACATTAATATTTAAAAGTACATTAGGAGTTTATGATACTTTAAAAGTTGGGCAAAAATCTATGTGGATGCAGTCAATTATTGATGATGAATCTGAAGATAACATTAGTTGTAAATATACTATCCAAGCTTTAGGAATTGTAATTGGTCAATTTAATTACTGCATTTGGCATAAGAATATGGATATAACATATCCAAAATATCATGGCAACGGTCCGGGTATTCCATGGATTGATGATAAATTGTTAGTTGGGACTCCAGCAAATAATGTTGTATTGAATGGAAAAGCCTTTAATAATGTTTATAACACCGGAAGTATTTATTATACGAAACAACAAGGAATAGTAGGATTTATTAAGGACGGTATTCATGATAGTCTGTTTATAAAGATTAATTAACCATTCCCAGGGGCGATTGCCTGTCAGGATGCTCCCCGAATTCATCCTCCGTTTTATACTTTTGCCATCGCAATAAAATCATAAATAAACAGATACAATGGATACACTACAATCAAAAATCGAGAAGGTAAAACAGTTTCACATCGTCTTCAAATTGCCCCATGAAGATCAGCCTACGGCAACCATTGATGAACGCACCGTTCGCCTCCGTCATCGCCTTATGGCAGAAGAAAATGATGAATACTTGGATGCCTGCCTCAAAGGCGATTTGGTCGAAATAGCCGATGCTTTAGGCGATAAATTATACATCCTCTGCGGCACCATTATCTCCCACGGAATGCAGCATAAAATAGAAGAAGTATTTGATGAAATTCACCGAAGCAACCTCTCGAAATTAGATGAAAACAACCAACCCATCTACCGCGAAGACGGGAAGATTATGAAAAGTAACCGCTACTTCAAGCCCAATATCGCAGAGGTGTTGGAACGGAAATAATTTTATTCTTTATTGTTTAACACCTCCAGAATAGAGCGGTAGGTATTCGTTTCGTTCATCTTCTTTAATGCCGATTTGGTCATCCACTTTGCCTCGTCAATATGTTCCTCCACCTGCGGAATAAGAGGGCTGTCGTCATGGCACATCATCTCATACCAAAAGGTTCTTTTAAGGTACTTCTTGCCCTTCATCTCGTAGGTATGATAGGTGCTCGGCAGCTCTTTCGTAATCTTCAACTTCCCGATGCCACATTCCTCCTTCACCTCTCGGATGGCGGCTTTCTTGGGAGTTTCGCCAGCCTCAATCTTCCCTTTGGGCAAGTCCCACATCCCCAACCGATGAATCATCAAGACCCTACCCTTTTCATTCATTACCAAGCCTCCGGCAGCCTCGATGTAGGTATGGTCGCGGAATGAATTATGCAGAGAATTATCCGAATGGAAAACCCTCTCGATATTGTTTACGAAAATTTTTATAGTTTTGCCGTGCATGATAAAAGACGATATAGCATTAAAGATAGCAGAGTATTTGCTGCAAATTAAAGCAATTAAATTGCAACCAGCAAAACCATTCACCTGGGCATCGGGATGGAAGTCCCCAATATACTGCGACAACCGCGTGGCATTATCCTACCCAAAAATCAGGACTTACATACGCCAGCAACTGGTAAAAGCCATCGAAGAAAAGTACGGCAAACCCGATGTAATCGTTGCCGTAGCCACCGGAGCAATAGCTCAAGGAGCCTTGGTAGCAGAGGCAATGGGGCTGCCCCTGGTGTATGTCCGCCCTGTACCAAAAGAGCACGGAATGGGCAACCAGATAGAGGGAGAATTAAAGGCAAACCAATCGGTGGTGGTGATAGAAGATTTGGTATCAACCGGCAAGAGCAGCCTGCAAGTGGTGGAGTTATTACACAAAAGCGGATGCGAGGTGAAGGGCATGGTTTCGATCTTTAATTATGGATTCAAGAATGCCAGTGATAGCTTCAAGAAGGCGAAATGTCCGTTAGTATCGCTATGTAGTTACGATGCGTTGCTGCAACAAGCGGTAGAGACGAATTACATCACCGATAAAGACCTGGAAACATTGCAAGCCTGGAGAGAGAATCCCGAGGCTTGGGGGAAATAATCCTTGACCTTCGAGACGAAAGAAATTGAATTGGTGCAGACATCGGAGACTGTGTATGCGTTCTTCAGCGACTTCAATAATTTTCAATCAATACTTCCTGCTACCATAACCGACTGGCAAAGCGATGCCGACCATTGTTCTTTTTCATTCGATGGAAAGATACGGATGGCAATGATGTTTGAAACGAAAACCCCTCCCTCCTTTCTTAAAATAATACCTGATGGGAACGCTCTGTTTGATTATTCGATTACCTGCAACATTGCCCCGAAGGCTGCGGGATGCGTGGTGATTATTTCCTTTGAGGCAGCCCTGAACCCGTTTATGGCGATGATGGCTGAAAAACCATTAGCTAAACTGGTGGCGACGATGGAGGAGAAAATAAGAACTTTATTCCCGATGCAATAGCCGCAGATTCTGTATATTTGCCATGCCGAATTACTCTTAATCCCTTTATTCCTTTTAACAATTTATTAAAATAGTACCATGCACAACGAGAAACATTTCCAACAATCCGAATTCGTTCAAGACATTGTTATCGGGCTGTCTGACGGGCTTACCGTTCCCTTTGCTTTGGCGGCAGGCTTGAGTTCTGCTGTGGCAAATACCACCATGGGGAACTCGATTATCATTACCGCAGGCATTGCCGAAATCATTGCCGGCTCTATCGCGATGGGCTTGGGCGGATACCTTGCCGGCAGGACAGAGATAGATCATTACAACTCGGAATTGGGCAGAGAATATATGGAGATTAAGGAATTCAACCACGTGGAACGACAGGAGTGTATGGACATATTTGCTCAATACGGATTGAGCAAGGAGTCGCAAGAGATATTGATTAATGAGATGGTGAAGGATGAAGATAAATGGGTGGACTTTATGATGAAATTCGAGTTGGGATTAGAGAAGCCGGACATTGCTCGTGCTCGGAAAAGTGCATTCAATATTGGCGGGGCATACATCGTGGGGGGCGTGATTCCGTTGATGGGATACGTGCTGACCCATACGCCTCAAGACGGCTTACTGTATTCCTCGATTATCACGGTGCTTTGTTTGATGATATTCGGATTTTTGAAGAGCAAGGTTACGGGGCAGAACCCATGGATGGGTGCTCTGAAAGTAACGTCAATAGGGGTGATAGCGGCTACGGCAGCCTACTTTATTGCGAAGGTGGTGAGTCATTAAACGGCAGTGCCGGAATCAGAAAAGCCCCTTATGAATTAAGGGGCTTCGCTCTTAGAATTAATTATAATCAAAATTTTTTAAAAAGGTTCTGTTCTTAAATCGGAACGACGAATATGGTTCTTACAATCGTCTCTCCTTCGACGGTTTCAAAGATGGATGAACCGGGATGAAACCCCGTCAGGGTATAGTCCACGGTTACCGTTCCGAAGGTGTGGATGTTCATGCTGTCGAAGCCTTCGGAATCACTTTCTCCTTCCTCCAATCCAGGATTTGCCATGAGTAATACATGCTCCAATGCCGCGTGGGTGACGGAATGCAGGAAGGTTAATTCCAAAAAGCTGATAGGCGTGGACGATACATAATGTACTCCCCAATACCCCGAATCATGACGCATGGTAGGTCGGTCGCCGTTATCAAAATGGGTCTCGATTTCTTTATCAGATTTGTTGCACAAGTTAATGCCCTCTTGCAGCAGGTCTTTCAACGCCTGCCGGGCGATACTCAATGCCAATTCGAGGTTTGAATTGGTATTAAAATAAGTATGTGCCGGTGTATATTTTGCTGTAAATTGAGCTATGGAAGGCAACGCCATCGCCCCTGATCCCGCGGCTATCCTTAATCCATCCCCCGTAATTATTAACTGCCCCAACTCCACAATTTCCTGATACGTATCACGCGATGGCGTAATATCGTTTGTCAGATTTAGACCGATCAATGTGCGGTCTGAATTGGGGAATAACAGCAAATCATTAGCCGACAGAAACGTCTTATAATAACTCGCTTCCCATGTTTCCAGCACCCCCAATGCCGGCACCATCAAATCTTTATTAGCAGTAACCGCCGATTCCAAATCCAGCACCGCCGTTTCTGCGGTATTCCTCCGCCCGTAATAATCCACAATTTTCACCCATGTTGCAGGGTCGCCCACATAGACCGATGGCGAGGGACCCAATACTTTATTATGTAAAAAGTTAATCTTCGACTTCACCTGCCGCATGGACCTTATCGTTACTTTGTTTAAACTTGGCATTGCTATTATTTATTAATTAATGTTATTTATTTTATCTCGGAATCCCATCGGGGATGTTATCATAACTCTCTTTCTATTATAATATTGCATCGCTGCCTTTTATTTATTTTATTCTGTGCAAATATACTTTAATTCTGACTAATGCAACACCTATCCCACTGTCGGGAATGACGATGTAAAACTCTGCAACGCCTATCCCACTGTCGGGATAGCCGATGTAAAACTCTGCAACGCCTATCCCACTGTCGGGATAGCCGATGTAAAACTCTGCAACGCCTATCCCACTGTCGGGATAGCCGATGTAAAACTCTGCAACGGCTATCCCACTGTCGGGATAGCCGATGTAAAACTCTGCAACACCTATCCCACTGTCGGGATAGCCGATGAAGACCTACTAATCAATGCTATTTGTATGTAATTTGCAATTCCTCAAATCGGCATCATCATGCCCCTTTCGGGGGATGATATAGAATGATTTCATCATTAAATACCCCTTTCGGGGGATGAAATTATTGAATAAAAAACGGGGAAAAATTAAGGCGAGGAAGGGGGGCTTAATTGACGGATGAATCGAGGCATTTTTTCACCTCGTTATTCGTGCATAATATTAATAAAAAAATGCAGACAATGAGGTTGTACGCATCCTCGGGATGGGTATATTCATTAGGAAATTCATCCTCACCAAATATGTAGAAAAGCACAAAATCTATCAGCTCATCTTGATTAATCAGGGCTTTGAGATCCTCCTCTAATTTATCAATCGCAATAGAAGAGCCTTTGGGGATGTTAATATGCTCGACCAGCAACGTCTTTGTTCGGGCTGCTGTTTCAGTATCCACCATCTTAAGTTTTCTGCCGTAACTTTGGTAGCTAAAAAAAATAACGGAATACAAAAAGATACACCGGACGACGACCTCTCGTTCATGAAAGGTATCAAATTCTTTCGTCAAATATTCTGTAAGGACGGGCTGCTCTTTACCAAAATTATAATTCATTTCATTCATTTTTTCGCTGCTCAAACCATCAATATGGTCTAACACTGTTTCGATCACCTCTTTCGGAATTTGTTCCATGTATTTTTAGTTTTAGTTTTAGATTTGTTTAATTAATCAAGGGCATTATCGGTGTTCGGGATGGAGGTATTAATTAATGTCGGAAGGTAATTCGCTGCCCATCTTTTGATACAAAATAAAGACAATACTGATCACAATAATATAACCCCTCACCATATTATTTTGATCCCGATATTGGACATCAACGCCATTCTCCTGAACCAATTTGGCAAAGATAAAATCGAGAAGGTCGTGTTGAAAAATAAAGCTCTTCAATTTTTTCTCCACCGCAAGCAGCGTCCTTTCTTCTTCTGTTTTGCCATCCAGCAGTTCAAAGGTAATCTTAGATGTTTTATCAATAAAATCAGCATCAATCAAAGGCAGCTTAATCCCATAATACTGAAAGCTGCGAAAGGTAACAAGGTACATCATTTCGAATCGGGGGAACAGCGTTTTGTCAGGTATCATCTTAATCATGTAATCGAAAAAACTCCACAATAGCGGTTGTTCCTTGATATATTTATCCTTCAGATTTTTCCTCTCCTCGTTACTTGCAAATACGAAAAAGTCTTCCGCCATTTCAATCACCTCTTTCGGAATTTGTTCCATGTATTTTTGGTTTTAGTTTAAGGGATATTTAATTAAGCATGCAAAGAAATGAAACCGAGGGCAGAGCCGCGTAATTCATCTTATCGCCTCCGTTGAAAAAAGAGAGACATGAGGTCTGCACACTCCTCCTCCAGCAAGCCGCCACTGAATATCGTCTTAGGATGCAGGATGCTTTTATCTAATTTTGTGAAGCCACGTTTCTCATCATACGCCCCAAATACTACGCGTTTCAACTGGGTCCAATACGCAGCTCCGGCACACATTACGCATGGCTCAACGGTAACATACAACGTGCAATCTTTCAAATACTTCCCGCCCAAAAAGTTTGCCGCAGAGGTGAATGCCTGCATCTCGGCATGAGCGGTAACATCGGTAAGATGCTCCGTCAGGTTATGCCCGCGGGCAATGATTCTATTATTACAAACTATGACTGCACCTATCGGTATTTCATCTTCATCATAAGCAGTCTTCGCCTCCTTCAAAGCCTCACCCATAAAATGTTCATCAGAATAGACAGATAATATCATGCCGCAAAACTAAGCAATGTCGGGCAGAGATTTCCGAATTAATTTATAAATTTGCCGCTCATTATAATTTAATAAAATATGAAAGTAACAGTAGTAGGCGCAGGCAATGTTGGGGCAACTTGCGCTAATGTAATTGCCCACAAAGAACTCGCCAATGAAGTAGTTCTGATTGATATTAAAGAAGGTATTGCCGAGGGCAAATCCCTCGACATTTGGCAAACAGCTCCCATCAACTTGTATGATACCCGCGTCATCGGTTCTACCAATGATTACAGTAAAACAGCCGGTTCGGAGGTCGTGGTAATCACTTCCGGCTTGCCTCGCAAACCCGGAATGAGCCGTGATGATCTCATCGCCACTAATGCCGGCATCGTGAAATCGGTTACTGAAAATATCATTAAACATTCCCCGAATGCAATCATTATTGTGGTTTCAAATCCTTTGGATGTAATGACCTATTGCGCTTATAAAACTGCCGGAATCAGCTCTCATAAAGTATTCGGTATGGCTGGTATTCTTGACACGGCTCGCTATCGTGCCTTCCTTGCCGAAGCCTTGAATTGTTCCCCGAAAGACATCCAAGCCGTCCTCATGGGAGGACATGGCGACACCATGGTTCCCCTTCCGAGATACACCACCGTTGCCGGCATTCCGGTTACCGAATTAATTGATAAAGCAAAACTCGATGCCATCGTTGATCGCACCAAAAAAGGCGGTGGCGAATTGGTTAATCTCATGGGAACTTCTGCCTGGTATGCCCCGGGTGCTGCGGCTGCCCAGATGGTAGAAGCCATTGTGAGGGATCAGAAACGCATCTTCCCCGTTTGTGCCCTCCTGAATGGCGAATATGGCTTGAAGAATATCTACCTCGGTGCCCCCGTGAAATTAGGCAAGAATGGCATCGAAGAAATAATCCAACTGCAACTCACTGCCGATGAACAAGCCCTCGTAGATGATTCCGCGAAGCATGTAAAAGAAGTGATGGATGTTTTGGATAATATGCAAGCCGTAGCTTAGATAAATAAGACATAATTTAAAAGCGGGATGTTTCATTGAAATGTCCCGCTTTTTTTATTAAATCCAATTCCGATGACGGTAGCAACTTTTGTAACGACTATAGCTACTGTGGTCATGCCAATAGCTACTGTGGTCATGCCAATAGCTATTGTGGTCACGACAATAGCTACTGTGATTACGACAATAGCTACTGTGGTCACGACAATAGCTACTGTGGTCATAACAATAGCTACTGTGGTCAGGACAATAGCTGCCGTCTGATACTAATAGCTATTGTGGTCATACCAATAGCTAATGTGGTCATGACAATAGCTATTGTGGTCAGACTAATTGCTACCGTGAACATTTTTAGCTCTAAAAACGGAACTTTTCTCAAAATGGCATTTGCGGCAATGATTTCTTTTTTCCTAATTTTGCCATTCAATAAATAATTTAGGAAGATGAAAAAAGGGAAAGTTTTATTGACTATAATAATGATGCTCGTTTTTGGAATGGCTAAAGGGCAGACGGTGGCTTTTATTGGGGATACAACCGAGTTTGCTTATGTCATAGATGATCATACACGCGAAATAGATAGCGTAGTAGAGATTCGTGTAGAAAAGAAATTATATGCTGATTGGAAAATATATTTTGACCATAGCAAAAGGCAGCTTGCTTTTGAATCTTATTTGGAAAATGATTCTACTTGCATTCAAAAAGATTATTGGAGAAACGGAAGATTAAAAAGAAAAGGGAAATTTATTAAAGGTAAAGATATAGATGATTTTTTCAGTTGGAGATGCGATGAGGGATATTGTTCCAATGGTCAATTATTATTCAAATGTTGTTTTTATGAAGATACGTTGAGTACAGGCTATTATTGTAATGGTCAAAAGCACTTTCAATATAAACGAATTGATGGTATTTATGCTGACGGAATTGATTTGATGTGGTATGAAAATGGGCAAAAGATGAGTGAAGTAAATTTTGTGAATCATGTCATGGAAGGCGAGAAGAAATACTGGGATGAAAAAGGCAAATTGCAAAAGATTGAGATTTATAGTGAAGGAAAACTGATTAAAACAAAATGAATAAACAAATCACCATTCCTCGCAATAACATACCCGCAGGCATGTATTTCTATAAACTGATAGAAGATAATAAAGAGGTTTTAGGCATCGGCAAGTTAGTTATAAATGATGAACGATAAATGTTGCCCACCTCCTAATTCCTACCTTTGCCCCACCATAAAAGTAAAAAGATGCAATCAATAATCATAAAGAATATCAAACAACTTGTAGGCATTCAGGAAGCATGGACAACATGTCGCAAAGGCTCTGAAATGAACCATTTGCAATGCCTCGACAACGGATATTTAATCTTAAAAGACGAACGGATATTCGACTTCGGCACGATGGAAAAGTGGCATTCCAATCCCTCCCGCATAGATGCCGATATACTTGAGATTGATGCCACCGGAAAACTCGTCTTTCCCAGCTATTGCGATTCCCATTCTCACGCAGTATTCGCCGGTAGCCGCGAAGAAGAATTTGTAGATAGAATAAAAGGTTTAACCTATCAACAAATAGCCGCGAAAGGTGGCGGAATACTGAACTCCGCTGCCAAATTAGCAATGGCATCTGAAGAAGAATTGTACGAATCAGCATGGAGTCGTTTGCAAGGTTTAATAAAAACCGGAACCGGTGCTCTGGAAATTAAATCAGGCTACGGATTATCCCTCGAAAGCGAACTGAAAATGCTGCGTGTCATCAAAAAATTAAAAGCCGATTCGCCATTAACCATCAAAGCTACTTTCCTTGGTGCACATGCTGTTCCGCTTCTCTTCAAAGATAATAAAGAAGGGTATATTAATCTCTTGATTAATGAAATGATGCCCGCAATAGCCAATGAAAACCTTGCAGATTATTGCGATGTTTTCTGCGAACAGAATTACTTTACTAAAGAAGAAACTATCCTTATCTTGAATACCGGGAAAGGTTATGGAATGATTCCTAAAGTTCATGCCGAACAACTATCTCATTCAGGAGGAATTGAAGCAGGCGTTTCATGTGGTGCGATCTCTGTGGATCATCTTGAATATGCTGATGCAAATGACATAGAATTGTTGCTGAATTCCAAGACTATGCCCACGATTTTACCAGGGGCTGCCTTCTTTCTTAATCTTCCCAATCCCCCTGCTCGTGCCTTTATTGATTCTGGCTTACCTCTTGCCATAGCCTCTGATTATAATCCGGGAAGTTCTCCATCAGGCAACATGAATATGATGCTTTCTATCGCATCTATTCAATATAAAATGACGCCAGCGGAAGTAATCAATGCCGCCACTATCAATAGTGCTTACGCAATGGGAGTAAGTGCTTCGCATGGCAGCATTACTCGCGGAAAGGGTGCGAATATTTTCATCACAAAGGAGATTCCTTCCTATTCTTTTATACCTTATTCTTTCGGGGTGGATTTAATCGAAACGGTTATCTTAAAAGGTGAGGTAGTTTGAGGGTTAAAGTTTAAGGTTGTACAAAAACCTTAAACTATTTAATCATGTAGTGAATCCCTACGACGATGCCGGTGATGAAATTCGATGACTTCTTATAAGAATATTTGTTGGCATGGAAGAAAACTTCATGCCGTAGGTCGGGATTATTGATGTCAGGCAAGCCAATGTATGCTTCTATACCGGCATTGAAATAAAGGTTGTCGGAAAGCATGAAGTCATCGCCAAATTCTAATCGAAATCCTAAGTCTTTATTCACAAAGAAGCTGGAGGATGTGGACTTTATCTGCTTCATCGAGGTATCGTTTGCCATTCTTGTAATGCCGTTGATAATTACTGAAGAACTCGACATGACACCCATCTGAAGTCCTGCCATAGCATACGTTTGCGAGTTATCTGTATTAAAAATATATTTAAACATGATCGGTACTTGCAGGTAATTCATCTTGACGCTTTTGGTATAGGCTTCTCCGTCCAGATTATCGTGATAATTTTGCCCCGCTCCGCAATAACCAAAGCCGATTACGATGCCTTCTGATTCATCGAAGTTGTATCCCATCTTGATACCGGTGGCAAAGCGAATGGAAGGTGAATAAGGCATCAACCGCGACATGCCATACGTCTGTTGATGGATGATAAATGTACCATTCACTGCCGCATCTATACCGATATTGAAGCCTGTCTGATCGAATTCATCTTGCTGGCGGCGGTCTGTATTTTTCTTTTTATTTCCTTCGTCGCCTTTTGTTTTGCCTGGTTTGTTCTCCGTATTATTTTGGGCAATACTGAATGACAATCCGATGCTGCCGAGGATGATTATTATCAGGAATATGGTTTTAATAGTAAGGTTCATTAAGGTTTAATTTAGGATGAGAAAAAAGCGTTATTAAAGGATGATTGTTGTGCCCGAGAGGAGACTCGAACTCCTACGGATTTGACTCCAACGGCTTCTGAGACCGCAGCGTATACCAATTTCGCCACCCGGGCATAAACCATCCACATAAAATTTTATTAGAAGCCGCAAAAATACACAATATAAAGAACAATACTTTGATATGCCGCGTGAATTACCTTCATCATCGTTTTGTTGCAGTCCGCGAGGGCGGAACTATCACAAAACGATGAATGAAAAAATAGAATACGAAGAGAATTAATTTACATCTTCAGCAACACTGCCGCCGACAGTGCACTGATTTGCAATTTACCATTTTTCGTGAAGCCATAGACATTATAACTAACGCCCGTTTTCAGCGCATGAAACTGGGCACCTTGCCCTTTGCCGCCCGCCGAAATCATCACTACATGTACCGCCACATCGCAGGTTACGGATAGTTGCCCATGTGCGTCAAGGGTAACAATTGCCGCGGCTATCACTTTTTTTCCTCACAGGTATTTCGACGGCAATAAAAATGGTATTCGTCGGTTTAGCGGTCCTCCATTGACAACTTCAATTTCCGCTGCTCCATTCCCAATATTTTTAACAGTAAAAGAAGGGTCAGCAGGGATGCCTTTATCCGTTGATTTTAATTTTTGAGGGGTAAGATTTGAACCCAGAATATTCGCAGCGGCTTCCTCGCGGGTAGTGCGGTTTGCGGGGGCATTAGAAATCGTTTCTACCTGGTCGGCATAGCTGTCTAACCAAATAATTACCAATGCCATTTTCGCTTCCACGATTTCAAGATTAGCCGTTATAGGAGCCTTCTTATAAACTTCAATAGCATCATAAAGAGCATCTGCGGCATCCGTTCCTTCCGTATAAAAGAGGGCAAGGATGTGCGGATCCATAAACAATGCCGCCAATATTCCCTTTGAAATACAATCCCTAATGCACTCCAGCAGTTCTGCATGGACTTTTATCTCAACATATTCGGTTCTTTTTACTAATACTTTTTTAATTCTATACATACTATCTATTTTTGGTATTAAATCTCTATTGGTTGGTTAACATCCGGAACTGGTTGGTTAACATCCGGCACTAGTTGGTTAACATCCGACACTGGTTGGTTAACATCCAACACTGGTTGGTTAACATCCAGCACTGGTTGGTTAACATCCGGCACTGGTTGGTTAACATCCAGCATTGGTTGGTTAACATCCACAATGCTCCTCGCCGTTTTCCTTTCCTTCTTAAAGGTAATGATCGAAGCCGCAAGAGTTTTTTCAAGCTCCTCGGCAATTTCTACTTTGGTAAAGACAGGATTATTCATAAATTTGGTTTCGGCAAAGATACATTATTAATCGGAATGGAATTGGAACTCGAATTTCTTTCTTTCCTTTTATGATTGCATTCCGCTTTGAACAAACATCCTGACAGGCAATCGCCCCTTTGCGATTTCCTGTAAGGTTGTTTGTTATTATTATAGTATTACCTTTCCTATTTATTTCCTTTTTTAGGGAATAAAACCTTACAGGAAATCGCAAAGGGGCGATTGCCTGTCAGGATTCATTCCAAAAAGCCTCTTCAAGAAGGGTATTCTTTTGACTAATTTCTTTTTGTCTATTAAGATAATAAAAATTAGTAACAAGAATGGCAATGCGGGCATCTTGTATCGCACCAAAGCCCCAAGTACCGGCGTTACCAAGCCCATGATGGAGAATAATATGATGGTGAACCAGATGCAGAAGTTGAGGATGGGCTGGGCGGCTATCGGTATTTTTCTTTGGATGAACAGGATGCCGAAAATCATGATGGTGAGGATGAATAAATTCTCCATGCCTGCCATTAATATCATAGGCGATCGGGATTCGAAGAAGAAGGGGCGGAACAAAGTGTGGTAAATTGCTTCGGGGATGTTGATTAAAATGCTGGTGGTGGTGCCGTCGAGCTTGGTGATGTTGATGCGGCTGCCAGCTTTGACAAACTCTGCGAGGCGGAGGAAGTTGTATTGCTTGGCATACATGATGTCTGCGAAATTGTATCTCGGAATAATGTATTGGATGTTGAAGAGCAGCAGAAAATAGACGATGTGCGTGAAAAGGAACTTAGTAAAAGTGAATTTGTGTGCGGTTTTGTAGCTCCAGTACCACGCCATTAGCCCTGGGATGGCAGCGATGAGGATATAAACCTTATTGATTAAGATGAGGAGGGATAAGATTAGTAAAAGGAGGATGGTCTTGGCGGAAATCTTGTCTAATAGTTGGAGGAAATAGTAGAGGAACAGCCCGAAAGCGAAGAGGACTAAGCCGTCTTTCATCACGCCTGACCCCCAGAACAACACGGATGGCAAAAGGAAGGTGATGAAGAAGATTTCCTTGGACTTGTCGAGGATAATTTTGGTGAAAACTTTGAACATCGCCATCAACCCTGTCAAAGAAATGAAGCACATAAAAACAACATGGATATAATAACTCCCGAAGGAGAAGAACCGCAGCAAAGTATTGAAGCGAATGAGGGTTCGGTTGTCGTTATAGAGGCTGTCAATGTTGTACCAGCAGAGCATTTGTGTGAAGTAGGGCTTGAGTTCGATAGCATCTGAATTGATACCGAATAACATGCGGAAAAAGTAGGAAGGATTGATGAAAAGCATGTTGTACATTATGCCGCTGTCATCGAAATATTTGTAAATATCGGCATCGCTTCTCACCGGATAGTAGAAGGTATAGATGAATGCCATCGCGATACCGAAAACTATCTTTAAAAGGAAAATGAAGAGTATCCATTTCATCTTGATTCCATCCAATTTAAAGAAAGGAATCTTCGTGATGAGGAAGATGAAGATGGCTGTGTATGCAAGGGTTAAGAGGATTTCCATGGAGATGATATTAGTTCGTTTTCTTTACTCTCGTTAAGGATAAAAGGTTCATAGGATTGGCGGTAAGACCTTCGATATTATTCTGGATGAGGCGAGTTATCTGGTCGTAATAAAGCACTACGATGGGGGCTTCTTCCATAACGATATTTTCCATGCGATGATACAGTTCAAAACGTATGGTATCATTGGTAACGGTGGATGCTTTCTCATAAAGACTGTCGAAGGTCGGACTTTTGAAGTGCGTATAATTCGGACCTGATGGCGTAAAGTTCTTGGAGTAGAATAAGGCGAGATAATTCTCTGCATCCGGGTAGTCGGCTATCCACGAAGCACGGAAGAAGTTGAGCTTTTGTTGCGCAACCATTTCACGATGCTGCCCGGGTTGTGTGATGTCTATCTTTATCTTCATACCCAATGCCTCCAACTGTCCCTGGATGTATTCGCAGAGGTCAGAATAAGTGGCATTGGTGCTAATGGTTATCGCGGGCAATCCCTTTCCATCAGGGAAACCGGCATCTTTCAAGAGTTGTTTTGCCTTTATTAGATTATAGTTATAACCTTTTATTTTATTCGTATCAAAAGAAGGCATACCGATAGGCACTATGCCTGCAATGCCCGCCGTTCCTATGTTATTGCGTAGGTAAGTGATCATCATTTCTCTGTCAAAACCATAATTTATAGCCTGCCGAATGGCTTTTAGTTTAAGCGGGCTACCTTTCATAACAGCAGCAGCGGTATCCATAAGAATCCCAAGGTATTCGGTGTTGAGATACGGCATTTTCAGCACTTTAAACTTCCCAATGAATTGCTTTTGGAGGTTACCATCTTTAGTTAGGAGTTCATCCTTGAAACTACCGTCAATACTGGAGTTCATATCGAACTTACCTTGTGTAAAATCTGTGAAAGCAGCCTGCTTATTAGCAATAAAAGAAACAGCAATCGCATCCAAGTAAGGTAAGTTTTGCCCATTCTCTTCTTCAAAGTAATTTTTATTCTTCCAAAGAATTAATTTCTCCCCTTCCTTCCATAAATGAAATTGAAAGGGACCAGTTCCTATCGGATGAGAACGGAAATCTTTGCCATAATGTTCTACAATTTCTTTAGGAACAACAGAACAATATTGCGTTGCGAGAATGGAGATGAAGGGAGGATAAGGTTTCTTTAAGGTGATGCTAAAAGTGCTGTCATTCGTAGCAATGAAGCCATCCTTATCTGCTACATTATTGAATATCCATGCGCCAGGAGAGGCAGTTTTAGCGTCTTTTATTCTATTAAAAGAATAGACAAAATCATTCGCCAAAACCTTTCTTCCTTTTCCATTAATAAACAAAGGGTCATCATGAAACAAGACATCATTGCGGAGATGAAAGGTGTAGCGTTTTCCATCTTCAGAAATCTCCCATGCCTTAGCAATGCAAGGCGTTATCGTGAGGTTATCATCCAATTGAATCAAGCCATTAAACAACTGACTAACTGCCCAGATATTAGCATAATCCCTTGCAAATGCTGGGTCGAGGGAAGTAATATTCGAAGCTTCATTGTAATTAAAACAGGTTTTATCCGCATTCTTTTTATCAGAATGATGACATCCGAAAAGGAGAAGAAGGGATAGCAACAGAGGGATTTTATTCAAAGGAATTTTATTAATCAACACGCCAAAATTACAAATGAATGCAGAATAAAAGACGTGGATGCTCTTTACATTTCAAACTTTCATACCTGCATTTCAAACTTCCTTACCTACATTTCAAACTTTCTTACCTACATTTCAAACTTCCTTACCTACATTTCAAACTTTCATACCTACATTTCAAACTTTCTTACCTACATTTCAAACTTTCTTACCTACATTTCAAACTTTCTTACCTACATTTCAAACTTCCTTACCTACATTTCAAACTTTCTTACCTACATTTCAAACTTCCTTACCTACATTTCAAACTTTCTTACGATTAATGTCTCCTGTAGCTTTTTTAATAGCTGGTAAGGCGATTTTTGAAACGGGGAAAAGAATGGTGGAATGAAAGGTGAATTCCCTCTATGCAAAGGTAATCATCACCTGGTTTTTCTCTACTTTATCTCCTTTTTTTACGCTGATATTTTTCACCGTTCCGTCGGCTTGGGCTTTCAGAATGTTCTCCATTTTCATCGCCTCCAATACAATAATGGAATCTCCTTTCATCACTTGCTGTCCTTCCGAAACCCTTACATCCAGCACCAATCCGGGCATCGGAGCCTTCATGTTATCGAGCTTGGAGGAGGTTTGAGAATCCATCCCCAAATCATGCAACAAACCATCAAACCGATCTTTAACCATGATGGAATATTTGTTTCCATTAATCCTGATGATAAAAGATTTGGTGGCGTAATCCGCCTCCACTACTTCGGCAGTGAATGATTTGGTGTCTTTAAGAATATGAAAAGTCGGCGTATCACCTTTCTTAATAATCGCAATATCCCACACCGATTTTATATCATCAATAGAAATAATCTCCCCCGTGGTATCAAACAGAATCTGATGTTCGGACTTGTGATTGACCTTGGCTTTATAAAGTTTATCGTTCATCAATTAAAAGCCGGATGCGATCAAAGTTTCAGCAATCAACATATCTTGCTGGGTGGTAATTTTAATGTTGTTGATGTCTCCATTAATAAGATTTATCGGAGTGCCCATTCGCTCCACGACGGTGGCATCATCAGTGAATGAGGCATCATAATTTTGCTCGTAAGCCTTCTTTAACATCATGGAATGAAAGCATTGTGGCGTTTGTATAATACGATACTTATTCCGGTCCACAGCTTTACTATTTACACCCTCCACCACTCGTATCGCCTGATCCATCTTGATTACTGGAATAGCATTTCCATTGGCTTCGGCATGTTTGAATACCTCTTGAATCAAAGCAATTGTAATCAATGGACGCACTGCATCGTGGATAGCGACCAAAGCATTGCCATGAATTAAATCAAGCCCCTTCCGGATAGAATGAAACCTCGTTTCGCCACCAGCACATATCTGTTGATTGAATTCAAAATTATGATCCATGCAAAATTCTTCCCAGCTATCTATCTTATCCGCAGGTAACACAACAATGATATGAATCCCCGGAACAGCGAACTGGAATTTGTTGATCGTATGGATAATAATCGGTACATCATTCACCGAGAGATATTGTTTGGGAATAGGCGATTTCATCCTCGTTCCAATCCCTCCGGCAGCTATGATAACGTATTTGTTCACTGATTAGAGAATCAGCATCACATCGCCGTAGGTATAGAAATTATACTTCTCTTTGATGGCTTCTTTGTAGGCTTTCATCAGGAAATCGAAGTCTGCGAAGGCAGATACCATCATAAACAAGGTAGATTCCGGCATGTGGAAATTTGTTACCATACAATTCGCAATGGCGAAATCGTAAGGAGGGAAAATAAATTTATTCGTCCATCCTTCCGAAGGATTCAGGTCGCGTTCGGTAGATACCGATGACTCGATGGCCCGCATGGTGGTAGTACCTATTGCACATATTTTCTTCTTTAACTTCAATCCTTTATTCACAATATCACATGCTTCTTTCAGCACCTGATATTGTTCGGAATCCATTTTATGTTTTGTCAGGTCTTCCACCTCCACAGAGCGAAATGTTCCTAAGCCGATATGCAAGGTAACTTCTGCAAAGTTGATTCCTTTGATCTCTAATCGCTTCATCAGTTCCTTCGTGAAATGCAAACCGGCAGTAGGGGCAGCTACCGCTCCTTCTAATTTTGCATAAACGGTTTGGTACCTTTCTTTATCTTCCGGCTCGGTTTTTCTTTTGATATATCTCGGCAGCGGCGTGTTGCCAAGGGTGCTTATAATTGCCTTGAATTCATCGGGGGTTCCATCGAAAAGGAAACGAATGGTTCGTCCTCGAGAGGTGGTATTATCTATCACCTCGGCTACCAACAGATCGCCTTCCCCGAAGTATAGTTTATTGCCAATCCGAATCTTCCTGGCAGGGTCTACCAATACATCCCAGAGCTTTGTTTCGGGATTCAGTTCTCTTAATAAAAACACTTCTATCAAAGCTCCTGTTTTCTCTTTATTGCCATACAGCCGGGCTGGGAAAACTTTGGTATTATTAAGAATCATAATATCGCCATCATCGAAATATTTGAGGATGTCTTTAAAAACTTTATGTTCTATTTTTCCGGTCTTGCGATGCAGCACCATCATTCGGGCTTCGTCTCTGGTTTTTGCTGGATGAATCGCGATGCGTTCATCGGGTAGGTTGAATTTGAATTGGGATAACTTCATAGGATATTATATTACGGTACAAATTTATGATTAATTAAAACTATTTTTTGAGGGCGCAAATATAATACATTAAAGGGGTAATCCGACACGGTGGGCAAATTAAATGGCATATTAACTATAAAATGGGGCATTAATGTATAAGCGATGTGGCATAAGGACGAGGTCTGGTTAATTGTTGGATTTAACAAATTTAGCTGTAATTCCCTCCTTTTAGCCATGGCTAACGACTTGTTAGCCGTGGCTAACGACTTATTAGCCATGGCTAACGACTTATTAGCCACGGCTAACGACTTATTAGCAGTGGCTAACGACTTATTAGCCATGGCTAACGACTTATTAGCAACGGCTAACGACTTATTAGCCGTGGCTAACGACTTGTTAGCCGTGGCTAAAAACCTATTAGAATCCTATTCAATGAGGAAAATTACGGGCAAATACTTTAAATAATTGGAATTCGATGGAACGAAGCTGTTAATAGGTTTAACGAGCGTTTTTTAAACGGTTTTTTGCTTGATTAATTCCTCAAAATCCTGAATCTCCCAGGCATCCTCCAGCCTGTAATTCCCGATTTTAGTCCTCGCCAAGGAAATCAAATGGGCACCATTATTTAATGCCTTCCCGAAATCGTCAGCAACAGACCGGATATAGGTTCCCTTGCTGCACACAATCCGAAAATGGACCTCCGGCATCGCGATTCCCGTAATCTCAAATTCAAAAATCGTAACCCGCTTTGCCTCCAAATTAGCGACTTTTCCCCTTCGGGCAAGTTCGTAAGCCCGCTTGCCATCCACCTTCTTCGCAGAATGTTGCGGAGGCATCTGTTCTATCTCGCCAAGGAATTGTTTGACGGCTTCATGGATTTGATTTTCGGTAATGTTGGAGGTATCGAAGGTCTGGTTAATCTCCCTTTCCAAGTCGAACGATTCCGTCGTAGCCCCCAGTTTAAAAGTGCCCGCATATTCCTTCGTTTGCGCTTGGATCTGATCAATAGTTTTGGTGAATTTTCCGGTACAGATAATCAATAACCCCGAAGCCAGCGGATCCAGCGTTCCGGCATGCCCGACCTTATCGGCACGGGTAATGAATTTCACCTTCCGCACCAAGTCGAAGGAAGTCCAGGTAAGCGGTTTATTGAAAAGAAGGAGTTCTCCTTTATCAAAATCAAAGGTCTTTGGAATCACCGTTTATTTATCTATCTCCCACTTGAAAACCAAGGCAAGCAGCAGGAACACAGCCCCAATAATAATCCGGTATAACCCGAAATACTTGAAGCCATATTTGGTAAGAAAAGATATAAAAGCCTTCACGGCGATGAATGCAAAAATAAATGCCACAGCCCCACCAATAGCGAGCATCAGGTATTGTTCCTGATGAAATTCTTTGTGATGCTTGATGAGTTTCAAACCCGTAGCCCCCATCATCGTCGGGATGGCAAGGAGGAATGAAAATTCGGCAGCCTGCTTTCTGTCAAAACCCTTGTAAATACCTCCAAAAATAGTTGCCGCAGACCGCGAAACACCGGGTATCATGGAGATACATTGTATCAAACCGATGATGAAGGCACTTTGATAAGGAATAGCTTCTAAGGATACAATCTCGGACGGTTTCTCGGTCCATTTATCGAAAACTATTAATACAACTCCCCCTAAAACCAACGAAATACAAACCACAAACGGATTCAAAAGCATATCTATCAACCCCACCTTTTCCGCAATAAACCCAATGATGGCAGCAGGGATAAACGCAACGATGAGCTTGAAGTAAATATCCATCCCCACCAAAAATCTTTTATAATACATGCTCAACACGGCAAGGATCGCGGCAAACTGAATGATGATTTCAAAGTTATTCGCGAAGGCTTTATCATGCACCACGAGCAGGTATTCCGCCAGCTTCATGTGCCCCGTCGAGGAGATGGGAAGGAACTCCGTAATCCCTTCTATAATGCCGAGAATAACGGCTTGTATTAAATTCATTACCGCTTAGGAATTGTCCGCAGGCTTCGACTTTTTCAGGATTGCTACCAGCTCGATAACATACCCTATCAACACCACCAGCGGCGCAATCACAATTCGGCGGGTATTGAACAAGGCAGGTTCATATACATTAGGATCTGCGGACTTGCCGCCTGACATTAATGCAAAACCGATGGCAATAACAATCACTCCGATAATCATTAAAATATAGTTCTCTCTTTCGAAAGCGAAAAACTCTGTTGGAGCATACGTTTTCACCGGAGGTTTGCCGGCAGTGCCTGTTTTGGCAGGGGTTCCTGTAGTTTTTGCAGGGGCGGTTTGTTTATTTTGAATAGCCATAATTAAATTAGTTAGGGTGCAAATATATAATTAATACAAATCATCGGAATGGAGCCGTAAATATTTCCTTACGGCGAGGTAGGTACTGAACCAAGAAATCAAAATGCCTAGTACAAAGATTATCCCGAAAAGAGAACCGAACAACACGGCATTTTGCAGTTCTATTTCTATCAAATCGGGGATTTCTTTCTGCCCCAGATAGATCACTCCTGCTAATAATCCACTCGCGATAACCGATGCCAATATCCCATTCACAATACCGGTTTCGATAAACGGTCGGCGGATGAAACTCCCCGTCGCGCCGACTAATTGCATCGTCTTTATCAGGAATCGTTTGGAATGTAATGCCAGCCGAATGGTATTATTTATTAAGGCGATGGAAATAATAAACAGCAAGCCGCAGAAAATGAGCAGCACGAGGGAAATCGTTTCCAAATTATCATTCATCGAGCCGACCAAGGTCTTGTCGAACGCGATTTCTTTGACCATATCGTTCTTCAGAATATCTCTTTTCAGCTTCGCAATGTTCGAGGGGGTGGTAAATTGGGCATGAAGATGGAGGTTGATGGATGCCGGCAGGGGATTAAAATCGAGAATGCCGATAAAATCATCGTTCTCGCTTTTGGCGAAGACTTCGGCAGCCTGTTGTTTGGTGATATATTCGGCTGATTTCACGGCTGGCATCACATCGAGCGATTTTTTGAATTGCAGAATATCGGCTTCTTTTTGATTCTCTTTCAGGAGCACCATCAGTTCGATTTTTTCCTTCGCATAGTCCGACAGAATTTTGCCATGCAGGGCGATAAAACCGAGCAATCCGAGCATAAACAGCACCAACGAAATACTTACGATGGTCGAGGCATACGACCCTCTCAACCTTCTCTTCTCAAACTTTTCTCCTTGCGATGACATGGCGTTTTATAATTTTATTACAGCGCAAAACTACATAATATTTTGGTGAATAAAAAGATTCCGAATTTCCTGTGCCGTTCTTCGTTTTTTAATAGGATTGTAAATAAAAGCTCACCCGTTCGCCGCTATCATTAATGATGGTCAGGAATCTGAATTCTCCATACTTCGTTATCCCAAAATCGGCTGCTGTGAATTTTATTTCTACTCCGTCGAGGAACCTTACCGCCAAACTGTTGGTGCCTCCTTTTTTATTCGATAGATACATCCGTCCGCTGCCTCCGCGCATTCTGCCGCGAAAGCGACTGTTGAAAACAAAAGTGCGAACCACGAGGTCCTTCTTTTTATTGCCATCCAGATGGATATTAAAAATTTTTTGCAATCGGTTTTGCAGCTCCTGCATGTCATGAAATTTCGATTGAATTCCATTCTCATCTTTCGGATGTTTATTCATCAGCAACCCGGCATTCATGTATTCCATTTCCATACTTGCTTTGCAGGCATCTTCCAGGATACTACTGGTAATGCGGGTCTTCCCGATGGCTTCCCTTTGGGTCTCGCGGTCCGGATTCAGGATAGAATATTCTTCATCAATCTCGGCTTTAATAATGATCATTAAGGGATGCGTATCGTCGCCAATATTCTTGCTCAAGACATACAAACCACGGATAATAGCGTCCTTCCCGACATGATAAAAGGGCTTTAATAAATGAGGAAAAATAGCCTTCACCCGTTCGGGATGTGTCCGTGCATAAATCGCCATCACCCGCGTAAACCAATCGCGTGCTTTTCCTTCTTTCCCTTTGATGTTTTTTATTCGTGCACCCACATTCGAGGTCTCGCCGCTTTGTGCCGCAGACACCGTATAATATTTTACATACTTCTCTTTCAAATCCTCAAAAAGAAGGATCGTCCGGTCGTACATCATCGCATAATCCGCATCCAAGGGAAACGCCAGCATATAAGCCTTGAGGATAGTAACATGATAGTAAGCCAGCTTCATAGCCTTCTCATGGCTGTCTCGGGCTGCATAAAGGAATTGATTTTCGCTGTACTTCAGCTTTCTTTTTTTTGCCATGATTCTTTTTTTATCGGTTTATTAATAACTATAATTATGGAACGAACATCGTCAATTGTTTATTGTACGGTTTTAAAAATATATTAGAAAACGGTTATTGAATTCTGAAACACCAGATACAGTGGCGAAGAAGTCAATGCTGATTTCTATGACCATAGTATTAGTGTCCTATCAATCAATATTGAATTCTATGACCATATTATTAGTGTTCAGTAAATCAAGATTGATTTATCGAACAATAAATAGATTGCTTGATAAATCAATTTTGATTTAGTTAACCATAGATTAATAATTACAAGAATCAAACTTGATTTCCTCGCCACTGTATCTGTTGTTTAATAAATCAATAATAATTTACCATATTATTCCCTTCATCATGAATAAACCAAGGGCAAGTAGTTTGAACATTTAGTAAGCATTTAGGGAATTTATATTCATTTAATTTAATTCCATTTCGATGGCACTAAAACCGATTCTAACAGGAGTACCATCCGATACTTTATCCATCGCCCGATTCATGGTATTTGGTCATCCAAAATATTTTTTATAACTTTGCATGATGAAATTAATAAAAGTAAAAAAAATATGAAAACATCCTTATCAATTACCTCCCTTCGGATAGCAATTATTGCCACCCTGATGCTGCTTCTTCCGACCCTCATCATGGCGCAATGGGGACCCGTTCGTAACATTACCCCTGCCTCCCTTTCTGCCGGATTAAATGAAAATGCCGGACCCTGTCTTGCCCAAAACGGAACCACTTTGCATGTCGTTTATTCCGACCATCGAACGCAAGGCTGGGCAATCTACTATCAGCAATCTCCCGATTCAGGAACCACCTGGACACAGGGCATCGCCATCACCGATACCATGGGCAAAGCCACGATGCCCGTCATCGCCGTTTGGGGCGATACTATCCACGTTGTTTGGATGGATACTTTGAATGGAATTCGCGCCTCGTACTACAAACAATCGCTTGACAACGGCACGACTTGGAGTCCGAATGTTTGCCTCGATACCAATACCAAATTTTGGCCCGGCGTCGCAGTTTATGGGCAGATGGTCGTCGCCACCCTGAACAAAGCCGTAACCGTTACCAACACCGAAGTATTCATCAGGATTTCGATGGACAATGGAGCAACGTGGGGTGCTGAACAACAAATATCGAATGCTGATGGGCGTTCCGAAGACCCCGCCATCGCCCTCCAAGGCTCGCAAATACATCTGTCGTGGAATGATAAACGCAGCGGAACAATGTTGATCTATTACCGTCATTCGATGGATGCCGGATTAAGCTGGGGACCGGAAACGGCACTCACCACCTCCGATTCCTATTCCTCGATGGTGTCAGTAAATGGTGCATTTGTTGATGTCCCTTGTGGCAAAACGATGGGCACGCATTTTCATGTCTTCATGAATTCTTCCATTGATTCCGGCAACACTTTCCCGGCATCACAACTGGTAACTCTGGATTCTCTGGGCGATGCCTACCCTTATCTGATGCGGAATGGCATGGAATTATTTATGGTTTTTTTAAGATTTGGCAACACCGGCGGACCGAAATATATTCATTCTAACAATGGCGGAATATCATGGGATTCGGCAATATCTTTTGGTCCTGGCGGGCAACCATTTATTCTTTATACCGATTGTGCATTACACATTATTTTCAGTGATAGCGGGCATATCCGTTATGTTTCCAAATCTCTTTGCGCCACCTCCGGAAGTAATGAACTCAAGACTACCAATCAACCTACTCATCTTGTTGTTTACCCCAATCCGTCCAATTCACAAACAACTTTTGAATTGACTTCGTACGATAAAAATGTTACCACAGAATTTAAAATATTCGATGTCCTTGGACAAGAAATTGTCGCCACATTTTTTGGAACTGAAGGCAAGATTATCCTTGATAGAAACAAATTTACGAGCGGGATTTATTTCTATAAAGCCATGCAAAAAGAAGTTATAATAGCAACAGGAAAGGTTCTCTTTTCGAATTAATATCTAATCCACAATGCTCAACTTTCCGGTATAGATTTGTTCGGTGTTGTTGCGCATTAATTTATAAAAATACAAACCCGCAGGCAGGTTATTTCGATTAATAATGACTTCTGTTTTACCTTGCTTAATATTCGGAATATTAATCCGCTGAACCTCCTGCCCCATGACATTAAAAATAGAGAACGAAGTATTCTCTGTATCGAATGGCTCATTCAAAACAAGGGTCGTTTTTTCAGAGAATGGATTGGGATAAAAGTTCATGCCTTTCGTAGTTGATGGCTCATTAATCCCTGCAAAATAAATGCAAATGGAATTAGAAATATTAGAACATCCATTGCCATCCGTATAAGTTGTTTGATAGCATCCCGTTCCATGAACCACGTACGTTTGCGCAGTTGCCCCCGGAATAATGATGCCATTGTTATACCATTGATTTCCGGTCGCGAAATTAGAAGTCAAGGTGTCGTTACTTTGGGTAATAATAATGGTCGGCGGAGGCAAAACATGGACATAATTGAAAAGAATCAAGGTATCCGAAAGCAAGCCGCAAAGCGTCATGTTATAAGCAATAAGAATAACAGAATAAGTGCCCGGATTGGTGTAGAAATAATCAGGATTCCTGATGGATGCCGTACCTCCATCGCCAAATTTCCAAAGGTAAAAGGAAGCATCGGTCGAAGTGTTATTAAATTGCACTTGTAAGGAATCGCAACCCGACAAAGGAGTGCCGGAAAAAGCAGGAATAATGTCGGGGCGCACCTGTGTAGCGATGTAATTAGGGCGGATGAAAGTATCGTTGCATCCGGCTGTACCGAAAGCTATCAAGGTATCAGTGAAAGTGCCCGGAATAGTGTATTGATGAACCGGATTCGTAGCGGTATCGGTATATCCATCCCCGAAATTCCAATGATAAGAAAGGGCATTGGTAGAGTTGTTCGTAAACTGGTCGTTCATCGGCAAACATCCATGCAAAGAATCGGCAAGGAAATTGGCGTGGGCACTGGCATGTACGAAGATAGTATCTACCTTTGTACTCTTCCCGATGCAAGGGTAGTTGCTATCAATATTGTAGGCAATAAGTCGCGGATAAAAGGTGTTTCCATTGATGAAAGTATGGGAAGGATTGGCAATATTGGACGAATCCATATCCCCGAAATACCAAGTCAAAGAGTCGGTATTGCTGCTGCTGGTATTGGCAAAATTAATGGTCAGGGGAGTGCATCCACTATTGATATCCATCGTGAAATTACTGGACACAGGGGCAGCAGCAAGCACGTGGATATAATTTTGCATCACCAAAGTATCGTCGCAATGATTAATAGAATCGAGAGCCACCAAATAAATATCGTAATAAGCAGCCACATTGTAATTATGTCCCGGACTGATAGCAGATGAATGTGCACCATCCCCGAACGACCAATAATAGCTGGTGGCAAATTGACTGGTGTTGGTGAAGTACATGGTCAAAGTAGGGCAGCCAGTATGTGGCATAGTATCGGTAAAGGAAGCCCTCGTAGGGTTCGCCACAAAATGATAAATCCGCATCGCGGTATCTTCGCAACCTTCATGGTTCCAAGCAAATAAATACACAGTATCTATCCCTGGAACATAAATATGACTGGGGTTTGCAGCAGTATCGGTAATACCATCGCCAAACTTCCAGAAAAAAGAATCGGCGTAGGTAGTTTGGTTGGTAAAATCTACCGAAAGGGGCTTGCAAAAGGTGGAAGTATCGGTATGGAAGTTCACATTCGGGCATCTTGCAATGGTAATATCACCCAGAGGATTGGAACCTGTGATGCCATCGAAAAGATGAACCACATTTGCCGTTTGATTCACTGGATCATAGACCATTATTTTACCGTTGTTGGTGGCTCCTCCGCTGTCAGTCATAAAATACATCAAGCCATTTCCGGAAAGGAAGAAGGATCCTTTGGGATGTTCATTATTACTAAAAAAAACAGGGGTGGATAAACCATTATTTGCTACATCATATTTGAAAAGAGAACCCGCCAAAGCACCCCCGCCAGTGGTCATTCCATACAAGGTATCACCAGGACCCTTGCATAAACTTCCATTCGGGTAATGATTACCAAAAGTACCGAAACTATATAGGTTAGTGTAGGCATTATTAATGGGATTTAAACCAAAGAGTACCCCCCCGTTATTATTACCTCCTAATCTTGTCAAACCATAAATGGTACTATCGGTCAATTGAACCAAACTACCATGCGGATTAGAACCAGGGGATGCCCCGTTATTACCGGTGAAGTTAATCACCGTGGATAAGATATTCGTGGAAATATTATAACTGAATATGGTTCCTAAATTGGTCGCCCCACCCTGTAATGTCATGCCATATAATAAACCATTGGTCGCTTGTATTAAACTTCCATTCGGAAAGCTACCATTAGTGCCTGAAAAATTGATCAAGACCGTATAATTGTTGTTGGCAGGGTCGAGACAGAATAACACTCCATCACCCGATATACCACCCAATTGCGTCATTCCATAAATTAACCCGTTGCTTGCCTGAATAATATTTCCAACAGGGGTAGAACCATTAGTGGTATTAAAATCAATGAGGTCGGTATAAATATTTGTAGAAGGCTCAAAACTAAAAATCACACCTGCATTATTAGCCCCACCGAGTTGTGCCAAACCATAAAGTTTGCTGTTAGAGTAAGATTGAATCAAGCTGCCAAGTGGGGCATATCCAGTGGAAGTATTGAACGAATACATCGTGGTAAAACTGGTTCCATTAGCGAATACTTTAAAGATGTTTCCTTTGGAATAAGCCCCTCCTCCTTGAGTCATGCCATAAAGCAAAGGACCTGTTGCGGCATAAGATTGAATGGTGCAAACAAACAAGAGGTAAAGAATAATTTTCTTCATGTTGATATTAGATAATTAATTACGACGGCAAAAATAAGAAATTATTTCTTCTTCACCTTCTCAACTTGTCCCTTAATCTCTTTGTTGATAACGGTCATGCTCGGAATGATTAATAAAGCAAACTCCGTGATAGGTTCATAAAGGAACGAGTCCTGCTTCTTATCCTTCGGGATGATTTTATTGGCAACATCGAATGGGGCTATGAGGTAAAAGATAAGGCTGATGAAGAATGCCCACTTCACCACTCCTATCAAAGCCCCTGCTATTTTATTAATGATTCCCAAACCAAAGAAATCGAGGAGTTTATTGGATGCTTTAGTAATGAAATAAATAATGACCATTAATAAAATCAGTATCCCGATGAAGCAGTAGACGGGTAACATCTTTGAATGAAAATTGTAATTCGTTTGCACATATACCGTAACATAATTCACCAATTGATGCCCGCCATAAACCCCAGCAATAAGAATAATTACAATCAAAATCTCATACACCAATCCATTCCGAAAGCCCCTGTACGCACCCCAAATCAATGGCAATGCAAGGATTATATCTAATTCATTCATTCCCTAATTCATCCCCCGTTCTTTCTTAATCTGATCATACGCTTCGTTGATCATCTTAAACTTTTCTTGGGCAGAACCTTGTATCTCTGGACCAAGATGATACACCTTATCGGGATGATACTTCACAGCCATTTGTCGGTATGCTTTCTTAACATCCTCGTTCGTGACAGTTGGCTCTATTTCCAAGATTTTATAAGCCGATGTGGTATCTTTTATAAACATCGCTTTGATAGAAATATAATCCTTATCGGTGATGCCAAGAAAAGACGAAATGGCATAAATCGTTTCGATTTCATTTTTATGGAATTCCCCATCAGCACCAGCAAGCCCAAACAAGAGGTGCATTAATTGTAATTTGGAAGGGTAATCGAGGTTGTATTTTATCTGTCCACACACTTCGGAGAGTGAGTATTCTTGCTTCAGAATCTCGCGAAACAAAAGCATCTTATCATGCGCAGCAGCGACACCAAATTGCTTGACGAAGAACTCCTTTACAAAATCCAATTCAGATTTCAGAATCTTGTTATCCGATTTCATTACAGCCCCGCAAAGGATTAACAATGCCACACTGAAATCGCCCGGCTGGGTAGTGCTTTGCCCAGCTTGGATGCCTGCTCTTTGCGTTGATTCATGATCCACGACGGACCCGATTATCAACCCCAATACACCTCCGATAGGACCACCCAAAGCCCATCCTAATCCTCCGAATATTACTTTATTCCAATTCGCCATTTTCAATTTGATTTATTGGGTGCAAAAGTAACAAGAGGATGGGAATTCGGATAGGCAAGATAACTAGGATCCTATGATTCATAATTACCATCATCCTCTTGTTGCACCATCGCCAGAGTGGATGGTGGCTCAAGACGATGAAAGAAATTTCTTTAATTATATTTTATTTACTTTTTTCACAAGCAACATTAAATATTATGAGATTGTCAGCATCTAATGGTAAACTAATAGTCTTATTATTTAAGATATGAATCAAATTTTTTCTTTCAGTCCAATTTGGAAATAGATTATCTATTCCTCGAATTGGGGAGGAGAAAATACATTCAATTTGGTCTCTAATAATCTTCCAATTTCCATTAAATGAGAGTTTTTCCTCCTTTGAATCTGGATTACCTATCTCTGGACCTACAATTATATCAAGATTAAATTGCCCATTCTTATTAAGCTTAAAATGAATTGAAGCGTAATCGTTTGCACAATTTACAAACTCAATATCATGCATTCTATTAGAACATGAATTAAGTAAACAAATTACACAAATTAGAACTATTGATTTAATTCCAAAGGGATCTTTCATATATCTAATATTTTTTCCTTCTTCATGCCGCCAAAACTACTAAATCTTCATCAAATATCCCGCTTCCTAATCCCATTTTTGGGGTTTCTTTCTTTATAAGATTGCCTCTTTACCAGAAATCTATGCTATAATATAAGGAGTGAATAAAGGTACTTATAAAAGATTATAGTATGTTTTTGCCTTAAATGGGTGAATGAAAACAAGTAATAAAAGCCTTACAGCAGTTAAAACACAGTTGTAAGGATGTTTTGGGGTCCTCTTTACACTGTAAAAGACGATTTGTTACACTTACTATCTAATTTGTGTAATATATTATCTCATTTGTGTAACATACTATCTCATCGGTATAACATACTATCTCATTTGTGTAACATACAATCTCATAGGTGTAACATACTATCTCATTTGTGTAACTTATGAGCTCATTTGTTACACAAATGGTCTTTTTCAGTTTTCTTAACAAAAAAAAGGTTGCGAATAATGAAACATGGATCCGATCTATTTAATTAAAATAGATTATTTAACAGTAATAAACAGGGGTGCAAGATGGTTGGGATTTGTAATCCTTACCCTTTACTAAAAAACCACATTCTTCAATTTATAGCAAAAGGACGCCTTTGTCCAGCAAAAATATGCCCCAGATGGTCGGGATGTTCTACATTAAGCTGAAAATCTTCTATACAGCAGGGGGCTCTATCTCCCCTGCCCGCCACTCATCTTATTGGCTTTTTCAAAGTATTCTTTTGCCTTAATGCTGTCGCCGGTAATTTCATAAATCATGCTTATAAATTTGTAAATCTCCATGTCAGTTGAATCCAATTTTAATGCACTGTTATATGATTCTAACGCCTTTGAATATTCCTTTAGATTGGCATAAGTAGTACCTAAATTACGATAGGCAAATGTGAATTTTGGATTCAAATCAATTGCCTTTTTAAATTCAACACTTGCCTCCTGATACCTTGCCAATTGAAAAAGAACATCTCCTTTATCTTTGTATGCATCCGATGATTTAGGATCATATTTTAGAGCCGAATCAAGGATGTCAGATGCTTTTAAATATTGATTAGTCTTAAAATATGACTTCCCCAAATTAACAAATAAATCAGAATTCGGAAGATGATAATCTTGAAAGAGACGTACCGCAATTTCATAATTTCTGACGGCATTTTCATTGTCATTTTTATCAGCATAAGCCACACCCAAATAATAAAAGTAATTAGGCTCTTTCGGATAAATTTGAATGGCTTTTGCGAACTCAATAATTGCCGTATCAACATACTTATTTTTTTGCTCCACATTTTTTTCGTTCGGATAAATATCATTCAAAATAGCCCTGCCTAATAAATAATGAATTGTGGCACTGTTTTCAGATACTTCGGCATCGTGCCGAAATATTGAATAGTTGTCTTTCCAATTCCTACTCCTTGAAATAGTTTTGAAAGAATAAAGACTAATAATTAGTACAACAAAAACAAACATCAATGAATTAGATGAAATCGTTTGCCAAAGATTTTGAACCTTACTTTTTACTGATTCTGCTTTCATTAATTTAAAAAGAAAATAGGTTAGAACAATACAAAAGCCCAAGGACGGAGTGTACATAAATCGTTCTGCCATCGTTGCTCCATTCAATATAAAAATATTAGAAACGGGTGCTACTACTATGTAGAAAAACAATATTCCAAAAGCTACTATACTTTTTTTTCTTATTTTAATAATAGCATAAACGCCCAACGATAAATTGATGAGAAGCACTGCTATTGCTGGAAAGTCGTTGAGTGTCTGAAGTTTTATTTGAGAAAAATTATAGTCGCAAGTCAGATTAACAGGAAAGATTAGCAAGAGAATATATCTCATAAGAATATAAAATGCCGTGGCTTGCCGACTGATAAAACTCGGTGCTGCTACCAACGAATTATATAAATAAGAATTCGAGGTATTCAAATTGATAGATTGTAAAACCTGTGCCCTGACAATAAAATAGAGTAATGAAACGGTTATCAAGGCAACAGAAATTTTAATAACTTTACTTCGCGATACATCGATAAAAACAAAAACGGTTAAAGGGATAGTAACTAAAAATGTTACACCGGTTTCTTTTGATAACATGGAAAGCAAGAAACATGCAGCTCCAAGAATCAGATAGCGATTTGATTCCTTAGAAACCGATTTTATGATAAAGAAAGTGGATGCTATTCCAAAAAGAAAACAGAGTATTTCATCGAGGCTTTTGATATTATTTACAACCTCTGTATGAATAGGATGTGAGGCATAAAGCAAGCTGCATACAAAGGGAAACATGATGCCGAATGACCCCGATTTCCTTTCAAAAAAAGCAGATAGCGTCACAAATAAAAGCCAGCAACTAATTGCAAAAAGTATGACATTGATAAGATGATAAAAATTGGGGTTGTCTGGGAAAAATTGCCATTCAATCGCAAATACAATTAAAGAAGTGGGACGATAAACCGGACCGCGATATTCCTCTTTAAATCCATACCAATAATCTGTTTTTAGTAATGTCGGAATGCTTGCAATGCCTTGTGTTGTTAATTTATTTTTATCAATAACCGGGTGGTCATCCATCGTATAATTAAAAGATATACTCTGCGCATAAAGCAAAAAAGCAAATACCGCGATGATAATCCCTAAAGTGGTTTTCAATTTCCTTTGAGCAGTATGATCGGTAGGAATAGCGACTGTTTTTGGTTTAATAATTGCTGGCTTTTTGCTCATCTTAATTATAATTTATTTTTGCTGTCCGCCACTCATCTTGCTGGCTTTGTCAAGATATTCTTGTGCTTTATCGGGGTCGCCCATTTGTTGATAAGCCATCCCGAGATAATAAATAGGTTGGTAATCTTTTGGATCAATTTCAGTCGCTTTATTGAGATATTCAATTGCTTTTTCGTATTGTTTAAGAGTAGCATAAACGCAACCGATATTGATATATGCTATTTCGCATTTGGAATCTATCTTAATGGCATTCTCAAATGCGGAAAGTGCATCTTTGGTATTTCCTTTATTCAAATATATAACGCCTTTATTGACATCGGCTCCCCAATAATTGGGATTAAACTTTAATGTAGAATCAAAAAGAGTAAGTGCCTTATCTGGCTGCCCTGATTGGCTTTCCTGCGCTCCTAAATTGTAAAAAGCCTCTGCCAAATTTTCGAAATCAAAGGCGTCTAAACCATTGCCATAACTGCGAAATGTATTATAAACATTGATTACATTTTGATAGTCTTTTTTTAGTAAATAAGTTTTAGCCAGATAAAAATAATCTTCACGAATCTGATCACAAATATTCATAGCTTTTGTAAATTCAATTATTGCTTTATCCAAATATTGCTTTTGTTTGATTGTATCTTTTTCACCGGAATATAAACCGAATAAGGAGCTTCCCCAATTGAAATGTGCCTTTGCATTGTTTTCGACATCAGCGACATCATGCCCGAACAAGGTAATATTATTTTTCCAATCAGGATTTCTGGAAAAGGTTTTGAAACTATAGAGTCCGACGATAATGAATACAATTGAGAAGAGTTTGAAATTACCAGATACCAATTGTTTAATGGTAGTGTATGAACTTTTATTAATATAGGTATTTGTCAATTTTATCAAAAGAAAAGAGAGAGCTATACAAAAAGAAAAAGAAGGCATAAACATAAATCTTTCCCCCATTGTTGAACCAATGATGATAAAAATGTTTGATACAGGAACTAAAGTAAATAGATAAAAAAATATTATAAAAGCAATGGGACTTTTCTTTTTTATATTCATCAAAGCATATATCGTTACACTAAAATAAATCACTATCCCTGCCATAGCTGGTAAACTGCTTAAAGTTTGCAGAGGAATTTGTGCGATGGAATAATCATAAGCCAAAGGATGAGGGAAAATCAACAGTAAAATATAACGAAATAGAATGTAACAAGCCGTTGCCTTTTGGCTAATAATATCTGGAGCAGCATTAAGGGAATTGCCAGTAGGTGCATCAATTATCATAAATGAAATTGATTCTAGAACTTTAAATCTAACAATAAAAAATAATAATGTAATAACCCCAAAGAGCATTGATACTCTAATTAATTTTCTCGTGCTTATTTTTGTGAAAACAAAAAGTGCTAATGGAATAATTAACAAAAATGAGATGCTGGTTTCTTTAGACATTAAGGCAAGAAAATAACACAATGCCGCAAGGAGTATTTTCCCTTTTGAATTGTCCTCAACAAATTGCAAAGTGAAAAATGCTGAAAGTATTGCAAAAAGAAAACACAATAATTCATCACAACTTTTGATGCTGTCAACTACTTCGGTGTGAATAGGATGAGCAACATAAAGCAATAAGGAAACAAAAGGAAAAATAATTCCATAAAGGGGAGAATGTTCTTCAAGAATTTTACATAACAAGCGAAACAACAGCCAACATATAAGAGTGTAAAGTAGAACATTTATTAAATGATAAATAGCCGGAGAATCAGGAAAAAATTGCCAAACTATAGCGAATAAAACCACTGATGCCGGACGATATTGAGGGACTCTTAATTCATCTTTAAAACCATACCAATAATCAGTTTTTAATAAGGTTGGAATGCCTGCAAAGCCCATTCTTGTAATTCTGTTTTGATCAATAACAGCGCGATCATCCAAGGTATATTTAAAACTAACACTCTGCACATAAAGCATAAATGCAAATACCCCAATGATAATTCCTAAGGTAGTTTTAAGTTTCCTTTGAGCATTGACATCGTGAGGAATTTGGGGTGTTTTAGGTTTAATAATTGGTTGTTTTTTGTGCATAAAGAAAAAAAATATTTTTTATTGAGATGGCAAAAGTATAATTTATCTAATAAAAGAGTCCTCTTCAGTAATGAAGGGGACTCTTTAGAAAGTTGCAGTCTAAATTTATTCTATCACAATTTTTGACATTGATACCTCATCTCCTTTTTGAAGAAATATCATATATATCCCTTTCGGAATATTTGATAAACTCATTAGATATTGATTATTTCCGATGTCTGCTGTTTTTGTTGTTGCAAAAACTTCTCGCTCCATCACATCAATTAAACGAATGGTATATGGTTCTTTATTGTAGGAGGAAAAAATTATCGTAGCCTCTTCATTAGCAGGATTTGGATATACATTGACTGATGAAATTGAATTTTCAATAGTTGTTCCAGCTATTCTCGTCCCTGCTATAGAAATTGAATCACATCCACATGGAGAAAAGCAACTCCCTTCTCCACGCACATAAAATTTTGTCGTTCCTGATGTAACGGTTGTTGAATATGAGGTTCCAGTAGAGACGGCTGTTCCTCCGCAACTTCCGGTATACCAATGCCAAGCGCTACCGCTATTAAGGTTTCCCCCTGATACACTTAATGTTGTAGATGTTGTATTGTGGGGAACACTATATGAAGAAGCTGAAAGTGTAGGAATATCGGATGGTACACAGACTTCAATCAATGTACTTGATGCTCCATTTATATCAGATCCATTGAAAGTTATTTCATATGCTAAATTTGTAGTAGATGGATTGTATTGAAATATTGTACCATAGTTATTTCCATCATTTGCCCCAGTTGTCCCATACATTTTACCATCTGATGCGATTAATAAGGTGCCACAAGGATATTTTCCAGATGAAGTAAAAGATCGATCATTTTTATTTGCATTATCTCCAATCTTGTATGCAAATATATTACCGTAACCAATTCCTCCATCTGAAGTCATACCATATATTGAATCGTTTGAGGCTTGAATTAAACCACCCCACGGATAAATTCCATGGGAATTCAAAACGAAATTATATAACACAGTATAGTTATTATTATTTATATTAAAACTATACATAACCCCGACGTTTGACGGTCCACCTACTAAGGTCATTCCGTAAAGCAAACTATCAGTTGACGCTTGAAATAAATACCTTGGAGAAGAACCATGAGTTGAATCAAAATCATGCAAAATTGTAATTGCGTGAAGCAAAGGATCAAATGTAAAAATTACACCAAATCCGGAATTTCCTCCACCACCAACCCCATAAAATTTACCGTTATTTGCTTGTAATAATTTCCCGTTAAACCCAATATTATCTGAATAAGTAATATTATAAAGGTTTGTGAAATTATTATTAGAAGGATCAAAACTAAAAATCTCACCGCAATTACAATCTACATCACCTCCACTCCCATATCCATATAACAAACCGTCTGTTGCCTGTATCAAAGTTCCACCGCCTATATCATATCCTTCAAAATCATAAAGGTCATTTAATCCAGTATTTAAATCATAGCTAAAAATGTAACCCATCTCATTTGCTCCTCCAGATCCACATGTTCCGTATAATTTATTATACGATCCTAAAATCAGATCTCCTAATGGATATTCGTCAGTGAAATCATAATCTAAGGTTAAGGTATTTGGAGAATCGTAATGATACAAAACTCCTGCTCCATTTGCACCACCATCCCAATTCATTCCATAAAGTCTTACAGATGATGAATGGGTAAATGGTTCTGTTATCACAACTTGTTCTGATTTAGTCAATCCATCATAATCTGATATAGTAACATTATATGCCCCTGCTATTAGATTACTTACTGTAGCCGTACTTCCTACATTTGGTGACCATGCGTATGTATATGGAGGCGTTCCTCCAAATGGATGCTCTATAATTTGTCCATCGGCACCTCCACATGTTGTCGCGTTGGTAACGGTGTGAGTTGTGTTCACTGCCGTTTTCAATTCCATAATAAAATAGTCATCGTTTCCTTCTTCGGTATTTCCGCCACAGATAAAGCCGTCATCAGTTTTTGCAAACCCAAATATACAATCGTGGTGTGCATGTGTGGAATGATAGGAATGTGTCCATTGCCGATGCCCAGAGGAATCTACTCTGGCAAGTGTTACAAATACAGAATCATTAGCTGGTCTTGTGTTACCCGCTACTACTACACATTCATTATCCAACAATACACCTCTTTCCCAATAATCAATACCTTTGGAATACATTGCTGTAAGCGGTGTATAATTTGAATCGAGCGTTCCATTAGAATCTTTAATTCTGAATAAAGCAAGCGATAAGCCACTATTAAAACCGGCTACTACAATTAATTTACCTGTACTCGGCAATTGGAGTAATCCTACCCCAAATTCTCGTTTGTTAGTAGTGAACGAAGCACTGTCATTAAATCCATAAATATTTTTTTCATCGTATTTTATTTTTTATTGTTAATAAATTAAGTTAATTAGTGTACTGTAATATTCGTTTGCCGTCTTAACTCGTACATAGTATAGACCAGCATTTAGAAACTGAAGAGAAAGTTTTGATTGTAAATCCCCCTTGATTTCTGATGAAAATACCAACTCGCCCAAAGGATCATAAATCTTGATTTCTTGCATTGGATTATAAGATGATATGTTGATTTCGCCAGAAGAAGGATTTGGATAAATTGAAATTTGATGAGAATAAATTTGTTCATTTTGCATTCCTGTTGTCAACCACCAATTTGTTGCAAATAAGGAATCGGTACTCACACATACATCATCAATATAATAAGCACTTACATCATTAGGTGATGAACCTAAATGTAATGTATCAGTATGCAGAGCATCAAAAAAGTTCCCAATTGTTATATAGTTATATGCGCTGTCCGCAATAAATGAACCGGATATAAGTGTCCAATTAAGTGTATCTGTGACTAACGAATCGGTGTAAATATGTGCAAAATTTATTATAGTAGCATAGTGTTGATTTACAAAAGGAAATGTTGTAAATAATGCTCCTAAGTGATTTGTTGCTACTGAAACAATTGAGTTGGAAAAACCAAAAGGCAAATTAGCGTAAAAGGAAACATAATAAGTTTGCCCAATAGATAAAGCTTGAGATAATGTACCTTGAATAAATTCTCTAACCAATGGATGAAGTGGCAACCAAGTATTAACTAATGCATAAGCATTTCCAGAATGTGTTTCTTGATATCCATAACCGCCATATGGTGGCCTATAACCAGCATTAGGTGAACATGTATTAAAGTAATCCGGTGAGCTTAGTGTTTGATTTGTCGAATCACCTGCATTATGCCAGTTTATACAACGATTGATTTGACCAACAGCATCTGGGCATTGAGAACATTGCTCAAAATTTGGATTAAGGATAAGGTTAGTCTGTGCTTGGAAGTTCAAACTACAAAAACTACAAATTACAATTATCAAAATTCTTTTCATCATAAATATTTTTTTATTTTGCAAAGCTACTCTTTTCCTCTCATAAAGAAAAAGTGTAGTAAAAATCTGTGTTTGGCTGCGAGAGTGGTTATCGAAGAAAAGCGCAGCCTACCCGGGCGTTCCGGCAAGGGGAGGTCTCTGAAAAGTGCATGAAGGGAAACATCCTTTGCGAGAATGAGAGATATAATCCTTTCGATTCTTTTTATGATTAAAAATGATATTTCTAAAAAGAAAAGGTTGACCACCCCCAGAATAATAGAAACAAAAAAAGGAAACTCTCTCGCTGTTGCGAGAGGTTTCCTTTTGAGGTCCTTGATTTTTTTGATTCCTAAAATCATGGGGTTTCGGGTTTGAGTTTTAGCTCTCTGTTACCTTGCTCTTTGTTGGATAACGTCGCTTAGCG
>CAIMUP010000043.1 GCA_903844645.1 uncultured Bacteroidota bacterium | reverse complement strand
ATTTGGAATGACGAATCTTTACTTCCGAATGACCCGTCTTTTTCCTTTTTTGATGAATTTTATTCCCGAAATAAGGAGATATTTTAAGGCATTAATGGGCATTAAAAACTGATTCAAAAATCATCGTTTTTGGATGATGAAACGAAGAAAAATAGTCACCCTCTTTCCTTAATTAATAGCATCCAAAATGTTCATGAAAGAGCCTCTTTGTTATTCCTTTTTATAATAATAATACCAATATCCATACACCAGCAAGGCAGTAAATGACAGCCCGAATGCCAAGCCGGTTACCACGCCTTTGTCTTCGGCATTGCCAGCAAATAAATCGCGGATAGAGGCATAAATCGCCGAGCATCCTATAATTAATAAGATATAAAACATAACCGTGTTGGATGCTTTATTTTCTTTGTCATGCCTTCCGCTTTGCCTTGCAGGGCGGGGTTCTCGGTTAGGATATTTGTATGCCGTACCATACTTTCTGCCATCGCCCTGTCGGAATTTATCTTCCTTTAGTTCCACCCCCCGCGATTCCAAACCATACTTTCTGTTAATATCATATCGTCGTTTTATTTCTGCATCGCCCAGCACTCGGTAGGCTTCATTAATCTCCAGAAAAACATCATTCGCTATAGCCGATTGGTTAATGTCAGGATGGTATTGCAAAGCCATCTTGCGGTATGCCTTCTTAATCTCCTCGGCATCGGCGGAGGCATCTATGGATAATATTTTGTAGTAATCTTTCATCGGGAATTGTTGGCAAAACTAAGGAATAATCGTGTAACGAAGGAACAGAAGATTTCTGACAGTAATTTTTATAAGGAAATTTTTATAAATTCGCCCCCACATTTTAAATTTAATAAATCAAAAAGATAAAGTACTATGAGTAAGAAAATGCCAAAGGTTGAAATTAAGGATACCACGAATCCTTATGAATCCATGCTTGCCCGCTTCGATGTGGCTGCAAAAATTATTGGTCTTGATGAAGCCACACACAATGTAATGAAGGTGCCTTCCAAGCAAGTAACAGTAAGCCTCCCGATATACATGGACGATGGAAGCACCAAGATTTTTGAAGGGTATCGTATTGTGCATTCAACGATTCTCGGACCTTCAAAAGGGGGCATTCGTTACTCCACTTTGGTTGATATTGATGAAGTGAAAGCCCTTGCCGCCTGGATGACCTGGAAGTGTGCCATTGCGGACATTCCTTATGGTGGAGCGAAGGGTGGTATCACTTGCGATCCGCATAAAATGTCGGTAGGAGAATTGGAAAGATTGACCCGTGCATACACCGTTGCTATGTCTGATGTATTTGGAGAGAACCGCGATATTCCGGCTCCGGATATGAATACCGGTCCTCGCGAAATGGCTTGGATTGTGGACACTTATTCCAAGATTAAAAGAGAATATATTCCGGGAGTTGTTACCGGTAAACCCTTGCATCTCGGCGGTTCATTAGGGAGGACAGAAGCTACTGGTCGTGGCGTAATGGTTGCTGCCAACGAAGCGATGAAGAAATTAAAGATGAATCCAAAGAAGACCAAAGCTGCCGTTCAGGGTTTTGGAAATGTAGGCTCGTTTGCCGCTCGTTTCTTTGAAGATATGGGGATTAAAGTGGTTGCCATCTCCGATGTTACCGGAGGCTATTATAACCCTAAAGGAATTGATATTAAAAAGGCGATAGACCATGTGCAAACCAATAAAAAACATCTCGGTGGCTTGAAGGGTGCTGAACGCATTACCAATGAAGAATTGTTGGAACTGAATGTTGATTTACTCGCTCCTTGCGCGATGGAAAATCAGATTACCCACAAGAATGTTCATAAGATCATGGCGAAGCTGATTGTAGAAGGTGCCAATGGTCCGATAACCTCTGATGCCGATAAAGTTTTACAAGATAAAGGCATCATCGTGATCCCTGATATTCTTGCGAATGGTGGCGGCGTTACGGTGTCTTATTACGAATGGGTTCAGAACCGTGCCGGCTATTATTGGTCCTTGGAAGAAGTCATTAAACGTGCCGACGAATCTATGATTAAAGCCTTTGCGAATTGTTGGGATACCGCCACGAAGCACCATCAATCTATGAGAATCGGTGCGTATATCTTCGCAATGAATAAGGTCGCGAATGCAATCAAATCAAGAGGGCACTTTTAATCGTCCAATCCTTAAACTTTAAACCACAAACCTTAAACCATAATGACTATCCACAAAGAAGGTTATCGTATTTTATTAGTAGCAATCCTCACATGGTTTGTCTTGAATTTCGGTTTGTTTTATTTGATACCAGATTGGGTCATTGTTCGTGGGTTAATCGCTTTAGGGACGCTGGTTTTCTTTCTGTTGATTCTTCAATTCTTCCGTTCGCCATCCAGAATACAAACCTTTGGCGAGAACTTAATCATTGCCCCTGCCGATGGAAAAGTGGTGGTCATTGAGGAAACGATGGAGAACGAATATTTCAAAGATAAACGCATCCAAATCTCGATTTTTATGTCGCCCCTGAATGTGCATATCAACCGATACCCTGTCGGCGGGACGGTGGTCTATGAAAAATATCATCCCGGCTTATTCCTCGTAGCCTGGGAGCCAAAATCATCTACCGATAACGAACGAACCACGGTCGTTATTCAGAAAGAAAACAAGGTAGAAGTATTGATGAAACAAATTGCCGGTGCAGTCGCCCGTCGCATCATTTGCTATTCCAAGAAAGGCGACAAGGCGACCCAGTGTGGCGAAATGGGTTTCATCAAATTCGGTTCACGGGTAGATGTTTTATTACCACTCGGCACCAAGATTAATGTAGAATTAAACCAAACCGTGAAGGGCGGAGTAACCATTATAGGGACTTTTTAAACCTTAATCCTCATCATCGTGTTATTGTTGCTCCCAAATGGTCGCAATCATAACACGAGGAAGGAATACAATCCTGACAACTATCGCATCCTCCTGACGGGTTTTTCTCCAGTCAGGTTTTAACTTATAGGAATTCCAATTATCAAAACCTGACGGGAGAAAGACCCCTCAGGAGTTCGCGACCCTCTGAAAAGCATAAATGCTATGATTAATAACATTTTACTATGTCAATATAGTTTTTAAACAGGTCTGTACAAATTTTAAACAGGTCTGTTTAAACTTTAAACAGACCGATATAAACTTTAAACAGACCTGTTTAAACTTTAAACAGACCGATACAAACTTTAAACAGACCGATACAAACTTTAAACAGACCTGTTTAAACTTTAAACAGACCGATATAAACTTTAAACAGGTCAATATAAAAGCTAAACCGCCCTGCATTTTTCCTAAACCGAAAGCAATAGCTTTTGCCATTCTCCAAAATATTCCTACTTTTGCTGCCTAATAAAAACAAGTTTAAACTTAATAAATAAAAATATGAAAAGAATAATCCTTATCGCGATGCTTGTAATCGCTGGATTCATCGGGAAACCTGTAATGGGGCAGATAACTTTGGAGCATACTTATGATAGTGCTTATTCAAGGCTTTATATGGTGAAACTTGAGGTTGAGGGATATAAATATGTTTATAATGATGGTGCTGATAAATTGGTGAAATTATTTAATTTAGACCATTCAATATTTAAAATTATGGATTATTCATTTCTACCAAATTTTACTACTGAATTGGGTCTTTTATATATTTCAGAGCACTTATTTAATTCAGATAATTTAATTGAATATATGCTCATATATCAACATATTGACTCATTAGCACACTCTGTATCATATACCTATATTATTAATGAAGTGGGAAATGTAGTTTTTTCTGTTGATAGTGGAGGTCCTTTTGTAATAGCAAATGCGCCACAAATACAGGTGCCAATTTATAATACGCCAAATGGAACAAAAATGATTCTTAGTATTATTACTTTAGCTAATGTAGATTCAAGCATTGCCAATGTTTATAGTCTTCCTGGTATACTTACAGATATAGCTCCTCCGATTAATTATGTTACAGGCAATGAACTTGCGATGGAAAGCATTTATCCCAATCCCTCCAATGGCAATACTACCACGATAGAATTTCATCTTCCGCATGGAGAAAATAAAGGAGAAATAGTCATCTATAATCTGCAAGGCATGGAGCAGAAACGCTATGAGGTAGATAACACTTTTCATAACCTCATCATCAGCAACAGTGAGCTGCATTCGGGCACCTACTTCTACCAGCTCCTCACCAATAACGGGGCTACCGGAGCGAAGAAGATGGTGGTCGTGAAATAGTTTAAGGTTATGGATACGGCACAAAACCTCAAACTTTAAACCGTTTTATGAGAGATATTTAGCCACAATCGGCAGTCTCCTACCCGTTCCGAATGCTTTGGAAGAAATTCGGAGGATGGGCGGCGTTTGATGGCGTTTGTATTCATTAATATTGACCATCTTTAAGATCCGCAGTACTAATTCCTCTTCAAAGCCTAATGCGATAATCTCTTTCGGACCTTTCCGCTCTTCGATGTATTGAAAAAGAATCCTGTCCAAGACTTCGTAATCGGGTAACGAATCGCTGTCTTTTTGATCATGCCGAAGTTCGGCAGACGGTGGCTTCGTAAGGATGTTTTGCGGAATAATTTCTTCGCTTCGGTTAATGTAATTAGCGAGTTGGATTACTTCTGTTTTATAAACATCGCCTATGACGGAAAGTCCGCCACACATGTCTCCGTACAATGTGCCATAGCCTACGGCAAGCTCGCTTTTATTAGATGTATTGAGCAAAATAAAGCCGAACTTATTGGATAATGCCATGAGGATGGTGCCGCGTGTTCTCGCCTGGATATTTTCTTCTGTCAAATCGAATTTCATATCTCCAAAGAAAGGATGAAGCGAGGTAACGAGTGCATCATAAATAGAATTTATCGGGATAAAATCGCAAGCGATGCCGAGGTTTTTTCCAAGTATCAAAGCATCATCTACCGAACCATCTGAAGAAAATATGGAGGGCATAAGCACTGCCCTGACATTTTCCCTTCCCAATGCAGCTACCGCGAGAGAAAGTACGACAGCAGAATCTATTCCCCCCGATGATCCGATAATAGCCTTACGGAATCCGAGTTTATGGAAGTAATCGCGGATGCCCATGACTAACGCCTGGTAAATTCGGGGGTATTTAATGTTATCGGATAATGCGATTGGAGAGAAACCATGAGTCGGCGCGGTATTGTTCAGGAGAACATCTTCGGCTTCATAGATTCTGAAATCTTCTTCATAGTAATTCAGTTCATCTACCACGCCTCCGCGATTATTTATGACCATTGATCCTCCATCGAAAAGTAATTCGGTCTGCGCCCCGACATGATTCAGGTAAAAGACAGGGATTTTATATTTAATAGCATTCTTACAAAGAACATTTTCACGGTTTTCAGGATGATTGTATGAAAAAGGAGAGGCGGCGATATTAATAATCAGTTCGGGTTGTTCCTTAATGATGATGTTCATTGGTGAAACTGGATACATGGGGTCGTCATCTACATTCCATAAATCTTCACAGATAGTTAAGGCGATGCGGTAGCCCTTAAAGTCAATAGTATTGAAGGACGTGGCAGGTTCAAAGTAACGATATTCATCAAAAACATCGTAGTTGGGGAGGAGGGATTTATTACAAATAACCTGCACCTTTTTATCCGCAATAAAATAAGCAGAGTTGAATAGATTTTTTCCTTCCAACTTAGGATTAATGCTTGGAGATCCTACAATAACGGCTATTCCGTTACATTCCTCGGCAATAGAGTTAATAGCATCGGAACAAAGTTTGATAAAATCATTAAATTCTAAAAAGTCTCGGGGCGGATACCCGCAAACCGCCAGTTCGGCAAAGACAACGAGATCCACTCTGGCTTCTTTAGCCTTATTAATAGTAGCTTTAATCTTAGAAACATTCTGTTCAAAGTTACCGATATGGTAATTCAGTTGGGCTAAGGCTATTTTCATAAAAAGAACACCTTAAAAGTAGATGCCGACATTCAAAGCGATATAGTTTGTAATAGCACTATAGTTAAGGGTCTTCGTTCCTTTGGAGGTATTAATATCTTTATCCTTCAATACATCTATAAAGCCATTGTTGTAGGTAAGTCCGACCATTAATTGGGTATGTCCCTGCAATGAATATTCTATTCCTCCACCTATTACCATAGACATGGATATAGGATTGATCTCGCTATAAACATTGTTGTTAGTAGAAGTACCTTGATAAGTTTGAACCAAGGTTGTTACCGACGAATCATAGTCGGCATGGGCACGGATGTTAATATTTAAACTGCCGCCAAACTGCCCGAAGTACCGAATGTAGCCAATCTCATTAGTCTTTAGCTTTAAGGTCAGGGGAATTTCGATATACTCCATAGAATAGCTCTTGCTATACACGCTACTGTATTCAAAATCGGAATAGGTGTATTTAAGTTTCCCCGTTCGATAGGCAATATCTAAGCCAGAGGTAAGGGAATAGTTGGATGTAAACCCAAAATCTAACATTAAACCATAGGCGAAACCAAGTTTAATTCCATTAGATGATAAGGGAGCATCAGAAGGTCCGGTAACTTGTCCAAACCAACCTACAGTTGGCGATGCACGAAATCCAAAATGGAAATCGGTGGCGAAATTTGTTTGCATCATCAAAAGCAAAGCAAAAAGTATAATGGTCTTTTTCATAATATTGCAGAATGTTTACGTTTTATTTCCGCTTGCAAAATTAGACTTTTAAAAATATATCAGAATCATGAATAGAAAAATATATCTCTTTCTCCTCCTTTGCCTCGTCTTGGTGAATTGTTCCAACCCGAATCATTCCGAAAACAAAGATAAAACCGAGAAACCCATTGATAAGAAGAATGGAATTAAAATATGCCGTTTCGACCAGGATATTCTTGCGTTGGCGAAGGATTCTTCATTAAATACCTTGCATCGAATTCGGGATAAGTATGGCTATTTCCTCGATACCATCTTCTGCAAACAGATCATGAAGATTAGTGCGCGGGAGGATGAATATCTGATCACCAATCTGATCAATTTTATGAACGATGTAGATATCCAACGTATCTATAAAGAGGTCGTCACCCAATTCAAAAACATGGATCAGGAGGAGATGCAATTCAAAGCCGCATTTGACCATTATAAAACTTTATTCCCAAACAATTTTATCCCGAAAGTTTATACCATGATTAATGCTTTTAATTATTCTGCCATAGCGATTGATAGTGCCGTAGTTATTGGGCTGGAGCTATACTTAGGCGGCGATTGTCCGTTCTATAGTTCGCTGCAATATCCGAGTTATCGGATGCGAAAATTAAGTAAAGAATACATGGTTCGCGATGCGATGGAATGTTGGTTAAAGAGCGATTATGACAATGCCAATATGAAGCACGATTTGATGAATCAAATAATTTATAATGGTAAAATTCTCTATGCTTTGGATGCCCTTCTTCCTGAACTTAATGATACTATTAAAACCGGATTTACGAAGAAACAATTGGACTGGTGCGTGGCAAGCGAAGGAGCTATCTGGACGTTCTTTATTGAGAAGAAATTACTGTTTTCGACCAACGAAAAGCAGTATGAAAGCTTCATTAACGAAGGACCGACCTCGAAAGGAATGCCGAGGGAAAGTCCTTCCAATGCCGGCTCGTGGATCGGGTGGCAGATCGTAAAAAAATACATGAAAGAACATCCCGAATTATCCATCAAGCAATTACTCGAGACCCAAGATGCACAAAAAATATTGAGCGGCTCGCGGTATAAACCATCGGTGTAAAAATTATTCATCGGAATTATTTCAAATCGCTATCGGCTTTTTAGAAGATTTCTCTGGAACGAGATCTCTCATCTTATCCCTTTTTCTCTTTAATATCACCGAAAACGGTTTGGTGGTATTCCATTTCTCCGATAGGGCTAAAACACATGGTTTAGCCTTATGGAAGAAATCCGAGGACGTCAAAACACATGGTTTAGCCTTATGGAAGAAATCCGAGGACGTCAAAACACATGGTTTAGTGTTATGGAAGAAATCCGATAGGGCTAAAACACATGGTTTAGCCCTATCGGAGAAATGGAATACCGTCAAAACACTTGTTTTAGCCCAATCGGAGAAATGGGATAAGGCTAATACACTTTTTTCAGCCCTCTATTTGAAAGGAAATAGGTGTGAAACACGTTTATTTACAAGGTATTATTTATGATAAAGAATAAAATCGAGAATCCATCAGGGATCATCCCAAAAAAGTGTTGCGACTGCAAAACGATCACCATTTTAAGGATTTGAGGACGGAATTTAGGCATCTGGAGCATAGAATTATTAATAATTTTAGGGCAAGATGTTTGTATGTTAAATAATTTTGTTAGTTTTGCAGCCCCAATTTTGGGAAAGAAACTATAAAATAAAGAATATGTATGCAATTGTAACTATCGCCGGACAACAGTTTAAGGTTCAGAAAGACCAATCTCTGTTTGTTCACCGATTAGAAGGTAATGAAGGAGATTCGCTCACGTTTGGCGAAGTGCTGTTGGTTGATAATGGCGGCAAAGTAACGGTAGGAACGCCTACGGTGAAGAACGCTTCGGTATCCGCAACCATCGTTGAACACGCAAAAGGAGATAAGGTGATTATCTTCAAGAAGAAACGTAGAAAAGGGTATCAAAAACGGAATGGTCACCGTCAGCAGTTCACCAAAATAATGGTGAGCGATATTAAAGCTTAATTAATCGTAAACAATAAAATCTTAATAAAATGGCACACAAAAAAGGAGCAGGTAGTTCGTCGAACGGCAGAGAATCGCATAGTAAACGATTAGGTATAAAAATTTATGGCGGGCATATTTGCCATGCCGGAAACATTATTTTAAGGCAACGCGGAACGGTTCATCATCCTGATAAGAATGTCGGGATTGGTAAGGATCATACCATCTATGCCTTGATTGATGGCAGGGTTCAATATCGTAAGAAGGCTGACCACCGTTCGTGGGTGTCGGTAGTTCCTATGGAAACCGGACAGGCATAAAATACCTTTAAAAGAATAAACAGAGCCTCGCACTATTTGCGGGGCTTTTTTTAGTGAAAGAGAATAAATAAATTAAAGTATAATGAAAATAAAAACAAAAAAATTATTAAGAATTATGAAAGCAAAATGTATTGTATTGATTTCAGGTTTCTGTGTGTTATTCCTTTTCTCTTGTCAAGGACAGAAAGCCGGTAAAGGACAAGATGTGAAGATGAAAACCTCCGGAGATTCTGCCGGGTATGCCATCGGGACGATGATAGGACAAAACCTCAAGAAGGATGGTTTGGATTCCATCAATGTTGATTTGATTACTGCCGGTATCAGGGCGGTGTTGCGCAATGACAGCATCATGATCAACCAGCAAGCGTGCCAAAACATTGTTCAGAATTATGTAGGAGCCATCAAATCCAAACAAGGCGACGAGGCTAAGAAAAAGGGGCAGAAATTCCTCGAAGAGAACAAGAAGAAACCAGGCATTATCACTACCGCCACTGGCTTGCAATATGAAGTGATAAAGATGGGCACCGGACCTAAGCCTACCAAGGCTGATACGGTAGCTTGCAACTACAGCGGAAAACTGATTGGTGCTACCGAAGAATTCGATGGATCGGACAAGCAAGGCAAACCCGTAAGTTTCCCGGTGGGAGCTGTTATTCCGGGCTGGACAGAGGCTTTGCAGTTGATGCCGGTAGGCTCGAAATGGAAGTTATATATCCCTTCCGAATTAGCGTATGGCGAACACGGACCTCCGGGAATCGGATCGAATTCAGTCTTAATTTTCGACATCGAATTGGTGTCTATCGCAGGCAAATAAAATCTTAAATCAAATTAAACAAAAGAGGGAAGCACAGTCTTCCCTTTTTTTATGCGCGATAGTTTATTCCCTTCAGGATGGAAATAGTTTGTAATCACCAGGAATATGTTTATACTTGCAGCCATGAAATATTTCATCATAGCGAATAAAACAGTATCGAACGATTCTCCGATTTAGAGGGTTGCATTTTTGCACAAGGCTAAGACCCTCAACTTATGGAACTGAACGGCACTCCTATTAATAGCATCCCTCGAAACCTTGGTGTTAATGCCGAAAAGGTTGATTTTACGCCGTTTTATATGGTAAAATCGGTTCCCCAACTGCCAGTGGGGGATGTCAAACTGCCAGTGGGGGATGTCAAATTGTCGGTTGGGGATGTCAAACTGTCGGTTGGGGATGTCAAACTGTCGGTTGGGGATGCCGAACTGTCGGTTGGGGATGTCGAACTGCCAGTTGGGGATGTCGAAGCCATGCTTAGAGGCGTTGAGCTGTCATTGCGAAGCATTCATTTTAATAAATTAGTAAACTAAATAATAAATATTATGAGAACAGAAAAAAGAAAAGATGATTACGAATTGGAAGACAAAATCCAGAAAGTGCTGGACGGAACCGACATTACTGCCCATCCGGGATTGGGAATTATCGCCTCCGAACGCGACAAAGTGGTCCTAGCAAATGATGATTTCAAGGCGAAATTATTGGTCGGCGGAGACCGCGTAAAAAGTACACGGAGTCCTGACCAAACCCACGAAAAAATTCAGGCACGCATCCATCTAGAGCCTATTTTTAACCATTATCAAAAGATATTGGTGAAGAATAATCCACTGATTTCGGATGCCCATAAAATAGAATGGGATGTCCATATTGACAGCCTCGTTCGGCATGTAATCGGCGAAGGACCACACTCTTTTGCCACCGAAATCGGGATTGATAAAAACACGCCTCGCCACCTTATTTTGGATTCAAAACCGAATACCACCCCGACCAAAAAAGCATTGCCCGATGATGTTACCCGCTGCGATGCTTTTGTTTATATTTTTATGAACCTCGACCCCCTGCACCCTACTCCCGAGCCAGAATCAGAAGACCAATTCATCAAGCGAGCAGAGACCACGAATGATGTTATAGACCTTGCCTTCACGATGGCAGAAAAAGGAAAACGAGTGAAGATACTGCTTCAATATTTTAATGGCAAAGGACACGGACCAAGCAGCGAAATCATAGATACTTTTGTTCCATAATAGTTGATAAAAGTAAAAAACGAAAGCCCTCGGATGATAAGTCGGAGGGCTTTTCTTTTTGGAGTTTCAAAGAATTAAAACTAAATTTGCCCCTTCAAATAAATATCATGGTTGTATTTCCTAATGCAAAAATTAATATCGGGCTGAACATCGTATCGAAACGGAACGACGGTTTTCACAACATCGAAACGGTGATGTATCCCATCGTCTATGACGATATTCTCGAGGTCATCGAATGGGACGACGAGGCGATGGATGATAAATCGAAAATGCGGAAGGAACAAGAAATAAAACCGATACAATTCGTCCATACGGGTATTAAATTAACCGGCAAACCAGAGGATAATATCGTCGTGAAAGCCTACCGTTTACTGGAGGTGGACTATGAACTGCCCCCACTGAATGTATGCTTGCATAAAATCATTCCGGTCGGGGCAGGCTTGGGCGGCGGCTCATCAGATGCGGCATACATGCTGAAGCTGCTGAATGATTATTTTAATATCGGATTAAAGAAAGAAAAGCTGATGAAGTATGCGCAGAAGCTGGGTAGCGATTGTGCTTTTTTCCTTCAGAATAAACCAGTTTATGCCAATGGTAAAGGCGATCAGTTCGACCCTATCAAGCTCGATTTGTCGGATTATTTTATTGTCTTGGTTACGCCTCCTATCCATATTTCTACTGTCGAGGCATACGCCAAGGCTACGACCTCTGCCCCCGGGTATTCCTTGAAAGATGTCATCAAGACTCCTATTGAGAATTGGAAAAAGAAAATCAAGAACGATTTCGAGGGCAAGGCATTCAGGAAGCATCCCGAATTAAATGCCATTAAAAAAGAATTGTATGCCAAAGGTGCACTCTACGCTTCGATGAGTGGCAGCGGATCTACGCTCTATGGGATCTTCAGCAAACGGGAAACTTGGGTTCGGGAATTTCGCGGATGCAAGGTACATTGGGCTGCGTTATAAGCAACCCGTTCTTCCGCCATCCACAGGGATATTGATACCGGTAATATAAGCCGCTGCCGGAGATGCGAGGAACGCAATTGCATTGGCTACTTCTGCGGGGTCTGCGAATCGGTTCATGGGTATTTCGGCAAGCATTAGTTGCTTTGCTTCATCTAATGTGATGCCCGTTTTAGAAGCCTTTGTTTCGAGAATAGAACTCAACCTTCCGGTTAGTGTTGCACCGGGTAAAACATTATTCACCGTGATACCAAACGGGGCTAATTCAAAGGATAAGGTCTTCGCCCAATTCGCTACTGCGGCGCGAATAGTATTCGATACTCCCAATCCTTTTAAAGGCATCTTGACAGAGGTGGAGATGATGTTAATAATCCTTCCATAGCCCGATGATTTCATTCCCTCCATAACGCTTTGTACCAGGACATGGTTGCATAACAGATGCCGGGTAAAAGTATCGGTGAATTCATCCAGCTTTGCATTCACGATAGGTCCGCCATTAGGTCCGCCAGTATTATTCACCAAGATATTTATTGCTCCATTCTTCAGAATGTAAGCCTCTACTTTTTCCTTCAATTCATCTGGACGCGAGAAGTCTGCAACGATGTAATCATGACTTTGATTTTTATTCCCCAGCTCTGCAATAACTCTTTTCAAACTCTCTTCATTCCTTGCTATCAAGGTGATATTAGCACCCATTACCGCCAGTTCCAAGGCTGCTGCTTTGCCGATGCCTTGTGTACTTCCACAGACGATGGCTCGCTTTCCGGCTAAGTCTAAATTCATTGTTTAATTCGCTTCGAGTACCTTAAATAATTCATCCAATTTCGGTGTAAGGATAATCTCTATTCTGCGATTCTTTTGCCGTGCTTCTTTGGTATTGCCTTCTTCGAGGGGAGCATATTCACTACGCCCTGCAGCGGTCAGTCGCTTAGGATTTATCTTACTGTTGGTTGTTAATATCCTCACTACCGATGTCGCTCTGTTCACACTCAAATCCCAATTATCTTTCATAAATCCTTCGCCCTTCAAAGGAACATTGTCAGTATGCCCTTCGATGAGTATATTAATATCGGGATTCTTCTCCAGCACTACTCCCAATTGCCTCAGGGCATCTGCTCCTTTTTTATCCACGACAGCACTGCCGGTAGCGAACAAAAGTTGCTCTTCGAGGGAAACATACACCTTTCCATTTCGCATGGTTACGGTCATTCCTTTATCTTTGAATCCCATCAAGGCATCGGCAACCTTATCGCGCAAAGCCTTTACATCGGCATCCTTTTTTGCCAGAATATCTTGCAATTCTTTCAATCGCTTTTCACGTTCCATAAGGTCTGCTTTGGTCTTATCCAATGCCACGGCTTTACTGGCTAATTCTACCTGCAATCTATTTAATTTATCTTCCTTTGCCAGCAAGTCTTCTTGGGTATTGTGCAATTGCCCGATGAGCTTTTTATTCTCCGCAGTTTTATTGGTAGATAGCTTCTGATAATTCCCCAAAAGCTCGATATAAGTCTTATGCAACCCTTCATACAAATCCATTTCCCTGCGCATGGAAGTCCCTAACACGTTCGTATCCATTTCCAAGGCATTCTTTCTTCGTTTTAATTCATCAATGGCAGAATATTGAGCTTGCAAAGAGGCGGTCATCGAATCATTAGCCGCCTTCAATTTGGTATTTTCAGCTTCCGTTTGTTGTTGTTTTGTTTGCAAGTCTTCGTACTTCCGCATCGTAACGCAGGACGATAACAGCGAAGCCATTAGGGCAACAAAGATTATGGTTTTAATATTCATGGTATAGAATTTAGTTTATGAAGGCGCAAAGATAGATAGTTTAGGGTTGAAAATCTCAAAACAAGATATTTTCGGGGTAAGAGTCTTCTTCTTCGGGGTAAGAGTCTTCTTCTTCGGAGTAAGAGTCTTCTTCTTCAGGGTAAGAGTCCTCTTCTTTGGAGTAAGAGTCTTCTTCTTCGGAGTAAGAGTCTTCTTCTTCAGGGTAAGAGCCTTCTTCTTCAGGGTAAGAGTCCTCTTCTTCAGGGTAAGAGTCCTCTTCTTCAGGGTAAGAGTCCTCTTCTTCGGGGTAAGAGTCTTCTTCTTCGGGGTAAGAATGTTCTTATCCCGAATGAGAACATTCTCGTCCGGGGAACATGTCTCCTGAGACCCTTTTCTCGTTATAAATTCGGATTTAAGGTGCTATTACCGCTCCATTTTCCTAATTTCGCCCGACAAATCCTGAAAAATTATGGCTAAGCGCAAACTTTATTTAGAATACGATTTCGATTTTATCATGCTTGGCATCGCCTGTTACAGCAAAGATTATATTCTTTGCTCCGCCATTAATAATAAAATGAATATTGATTTAATGAAGGTCGAAGATTTGATATTAATTGATGCCAAAACGAAGCTAAGCTCGGGTTTTTCGATGTTCAGTTACGAGGATGAAGATGCTATTGAATACCATGTACTGGCAAATGTCAGCAATCAAAACCATTTTCTTATACCCGAGTACGATAAATTTGATTATTTCCTCATCATCAAGAACACCAACAGCGATTACGATGTGGATGCCCTCGCAAAGGCTTTGAGGGAGTTGCAAATTGTGATATTGATTAATAAAATTAATCCCGATAAACTCAAATCAAAGGGCAATCTGATCTTTGACTAATTAAATGGATAGTATATTTGCCGCCTTAGTAATTAATAATCTAATCAAATGAAAACAGCAATCTTGGCATCCATTATTTTTTCCTTAATAACTCTTCACATGCAAGCACAAACTCCCAGCGGCTCCTACGAAGGACATATTTCTTTCTCTCTCGGGGAGTTGGCGATCATTGTTCACTTCGATTCCTCCCATGATTCCTTGAAAGCAACAATAGATATTCCGCAACAAGGGGCAAAGAATATGGAATTAAAGAATGTGAAATTCAATGCTACCAATCTTTACTTTGAATTACCAGCAGGACCGGGAGTGGCGAAGTTCGATGGCAAGATATTCAAAGATTCTATCGCAGGTTCTTTCACCCAAGCGACCGTGGTCGGCACATTTCATCTGGATAAAATAAAACCTTCAGATACGTTTATCGAGAAACCCAAACTTCCATACCGGGAAGAGGAAATTTCTTTTACCAATGGCGAAAATACCTTTGCCGGAACGCTGACTATTCCTGAAACAGGAGGAAAACATCCGGCTGTTATTTTGATTACCGGGAGCGGCGCACAGAATAGGGATGAAGAGATCATGGGCTTCAAACCGTTTAAGATAATTGCTGATCATTTATCGCGATATGGCATTGCGGTTTTGCGGTACGACGACCGCGGTTTCGGGGAATCGAAAGGAAAGACGGTGAATGAATCTACCACGATGGATTTTGCCACAGATGTGGAGAAGGCTTTTGCTTATCTTAAAGGAAGAAGCGATATAGATGCCTCTAAAATTGGTCTTCTCGGGCATAGTGAAGGTGGTGTTGTTGCCCCGATGGTGGCTTCGAGGAATAAAGATATTGCCTTCATTATTTTAATGGCAGGGACAGCCGTAAAAGGCGAGGATGTGATGAACGAACAGAAGAAATTAATCATGCAATTGGCAGGGGCAACGCCGCAGGAAATAGAAAAATCCATTAATCATTCTAAAGATTTATTCAAAGCCCTAAGAACCGGCAAGGGGATGGAACAAGTGAAGCAAGAATTGAAGGAAGAAGTCCTCGCGATGGCTGCAAAAGATACCGCACAGAAGCCAAAGACAAAGAAAGAGGAAGAACAATTGGATGCTGCCCTGGATGCCCAGTTAAAAAGTTATCAATCGCCCTGGATGCGGTACTTTATTGACCTCAATCCGCAGCCATTCCTCGAAAAAGTTACCTGCCCCGTCCTGATTTTATTCGGAGAATTAGATGTGCAAGTATCAGCGAAGCAAAATGAAATCCCGATGCGCAATGCCTTGAATAAAGCGGGCAATAAAGATGTTACCATTCATATTCTGCCGAAGGCAAATCATCTTTTTATGACTGCCAAGACCGGCAATATTGATGAATACGGGATGTTGAAACATGAATTCGTCGCGGGCTTCTTGGTAAACATCAGCGAATGGACACGAAAGGTTTGCAAGCTTACGAAATAAGATAAACAAGGGTTAGGTATTCATTATTCAGATAAAGGGGAGCAATATTACCATCCTGAATTATTAAAAACTGATCCGAGTGCGGAATTAATTCTTCGGTTCATTGCTTATTTCAATAACCTTATTCATCCTTTTTAGGGAGCTGCAACAAGACGATGATGAATATCCCAATCATACTATCTGGACCATCCCCGTTTTACAAACTCTCTTGATAGTATTTACAAACGTCATTCATAGGACATTCAGGACATTTAGGGTTTGTCGGTCTGCATATTTCCCTTCCAAGAAAAGAAATCGCCATCCCTATTTCGCCCCAATCCTTACGAGGTATTTCACCCATAATTCGTTGCTCTATTTTCTTAGGATCAGTACCCGTTGCAATCCCGATTCTTGGAGCCACTCTCACCACATGCAAATCCACAATTACACCCTCTGCCTCAACGCCCGATTCCCGCATAATTACATTAGCAGACTTCCTCCCAATACCATGTAATGCCGTCAATCCATCCATTGTTTTCGGGATATTGTTATCGCTCTTTAATTGCTCTGCAATCCCAACAATCCATTTAGCTTTATTACCAAAATTACGAACATCACTAATGTATTCAAAAAGCGATTCCGCAGCAATGCCCACAAGTGATTCAAGATTAGGAAAAGCAGCAAAGAATTTTGGCGCAACTTGGTTGATATGTTTATCGGAATCTTGCGCCGAAAGAATCACACACACCAATAGCTGGTAAGTATTTTCATAATCCAAAGGGTGCTTTTTCCCTTTATATTTCTTCAATAGAGGCTTCGTGGCTTCGGACCAATTAACTTTATCAGACATACTTTAAATCTTAAATTATTGGCGTAAAACTATAAAAATCCCTAAAAATACTCCAGCCTTAATTCCCTTGATTATAAGAACCATCATCCTTTTGTTGCACCTCCCCAAAAGGTCGGTATCACAAAATGATGATGATAATCCTTATGGATTGAGCGACCCGATTTCCCGCACCGCTTTATAATCAAAAAGGCATCCGCTCAAAAAGGCAGCCCTGAATCCAATAAGATTCGGGGCTGCTTTTTTATTAATCATGGTTAATAATTACTCCAATGATTCATTTCTTTTGCCCTTAGCAAAGGGTACAACCACCTTAGCAAAGGTTACAACCACCTTAGCAAAGGTTACAACCGCCTTAGCAAAGGTCGCAACCACCTTAGCAAAGGTTACCACCACCTTAGCAAAGGTCGCAACCACCTTAGCAAAGGTCGCAACCACCTTAGCAACGGTCGCAACCACCTTAGCAAAGGTCGCAACCACCTTAGCAAAGGTTACAACCACCTTAGCAACGGTTACCGTAAATATTGCTCCGGTGAACATTTTTAGACGTAAAAACGGGGTTTTTAGAGGTAAAACCGGAATCTTTCTCAAAATGACAAGTGCAAGAGTTATTCCTTTTTTAATAATTTTATATCCCGTAGCAATGGGATTCATTGAAGAGGATAAAGAGGTTCTTGGCATCGGGAAACTATTGGTGGAGTAACCAAAGCCCCCATCCCAAAAAAAATCCCCTCTCAATTTCTCGAAAGGGAATCCCTAATTTTACTTCCGAATAATGGCTTGAAGATTCTTCTCGAAGGCTTCCATCAGCTTCGTCATTGTCTTGTCAATCTGTTTATCAGTAAGTGTCTTTTCCTCGTCTTGAAGAATAAAACTCAAGGCATACGATTTCTTGCCTGCTTCGATTTTATCACCTTCATAAACATCAAAGATATTGACCGATTTAAGCAACGTTCTCTCCGTTTGATAAGATAATTTTTCGAGTTCAGCAAAAGTTATTTCCTTATTAATCACCAATGCCAAATCTCTGCGTACTTCCGGGAACTTGGGCACTTCTTTGTATTTAATATTAATGTTCTTGCTTGCCTTAATAACCTTATCCCAGTTAATATCAGCATAGAAAACTTCGCTGTTAATATCGAAATGTTTCAAGATACTTTTCTTAACCGACTCGACCTTGATATCTTGAGGTTTGATGCCTAATCTCTTCACCAATCCCTCCACAATTCCTTTCATATCATAATAGTTAATCGCAGTGGAATCACTGTTCCAGCCTTCGGGTTCTTTCCTTCCAGTGGCTATTAATATGAGATGCTGATTCTCGATATATTTATCCTCAACTTTATGATAAGTCTTCCCGAATTCATAGAGTTTCAAATCATGATTCTTACGATTCTTATTGTATGAAATAGCCTCCAGCCCACTAAATAACATGGACTGTCGCAATACATCTAATTCACTGCTCAAAGGATTTACGATAACAACATTTTGATCTTTGTTTAATGCCTTGTCTAATTCCACATAGCTTCCTTTAGTTAAGGAATTCGACATGATTTCATGGAAGCCGTTATCGCTTAAATAATTCGCAACAGCATTCTTAATCTTCTCCTTATCGGGCTTTTGGATATAGGATAAGGAGGCATTCATCTTCTCCGAAATAGGGATGTTATTATACCCGAAGATGCGGATAATTTCTTCCACTACATCCACCTCACGCATCACATCCACCTTGAATGGTGGGACAGATAATTGCAAGCCATAATCATGCTCATGAACGACTTTTATCTCTAATGATTCAAGGATTTTAATGATCTTTTCACGAGGTATTTTCATCCCAATCAGGCGGTCAATATTCTTATAATTCAATTCAACAATAAAATTCTGCAAAGGAACTGGGTTCGGACAGACATCAACAATATCCGAAGAAATTTTTCCTCCCGCAATTTCCTTAATCAAAAGAGCGGCACGCTTCAAAGCAAATAAGGTGATATTAGGGTCTGCGCCGCGTTCAAAGCGAAATGAGGCATCCGTCTTTAAACCATGATGCCGCGAGGATTTCCGAATATGGATAGGATCGAAGCAGGCACTCTCCAAAAAGATGTTCTTTGTTTCATTCTTCACCCCTGATTTTATCCCACCAAAGACACCGGCAATACACATCGGTTCATCAATATTACAAATCATCAAATCGTTCTCGGTTAGCGTTCTTTCAACCCCATCAAGTGTAATGAATTTAGTCCCCGCCGGATACTTCTTAACCAAAACTTTATTGCCCTTAATCTCATCCGCATCGAAAGCATGAAGTGGCTGCCCTAATTCATGCAGCACGAAGTTCGTAGCATCCACGATGTTATTAATAGGCTTGGCACCAATAGACCGCAAACGATTCTTCAACCAATCAGGGCTTTCCTTCACCTCAACGCCAGAAATAGTTACTCCCGAATACCTCAAACAAGCGTCAGGGTCTTGAATAATAACATCAATCTCCAAGTCCTTATTATCAACTTCAAAACCATGAACAGAAGGTTTTATCAACTCCATATTCTCTTCCAAATCAAGGCTTAAAACAGCAGCCAAATCCCTGGCAACACCATAGTGAGAAGCAGCATCAGCGCGGTTTGGCGTCAAGCCTATTTCTAAGATTAGATCATCTTCCATGTTAAAATAATCCTTCACCAAAGTTCCAATTACAGCATCAGCATCCAAGATCATAACGCCTTCATGCGACCGCCCTAATCCAATCTCATCTTCTGCGCAAATCATGCCCTGCGAAAGTTGCCCGCGTATCTTTGATTCCTTAATCTTAAAAGGCTCGCCTTCCACAGGATGAACCATCGAACCGACCATCGCAATCACAACCTTTTGCCCTGCTTCGACATTCGGTGCGCCGCAAACGATGTTCAAAAGTGTTCCTGTACCGACATCCACCGTCGTCAGGCTTAATTTATCAGCACCGGGGTGTTTGGTTATAGTCATTACTTCGCCAACAATCAAGCCTTGCAAGCCGCCGCGTATGGATTGAAATGTTTCGAGATGCTCCACTTCCAAGCCGCAATCCGTCAATAATTCTGCGACCCTTGCCGCAGGTAATTCGGTCGGCAAATACTTTTTTATCCAATTAAAAGAAATCTTCATGGTTTTTATTTATGTTTACTCTATTCGGTTTTCGGCTGCCCCGTATTTTTTAACGATGCAAAATTAATAAAATGAAGTATCATTCCCAAATTTAATAAGAAGAATTATTTCTAATAATCCCACCTTCAAAAACCAAATGTGTATAGATTCTATTGTTCAAACGATTGCTCGTATGGGCACTTTGATTGCTCGTATGGGCACTTTGATTGTTCGTATGGGCACTTTGATTGTTCGTATGGACACTTCGATTGTTCGTATGGACACTTCGATTGTTCGTATGGGCACTTCGATTGTTCGTATGGGCACTTTGATTGCTCGTATGGACCAAACAAAATCCGTTTGGTCCATACTTTTCTTCATCAAAAAAAATCCAATCATTTGGTTCTTTCAAAAAAGTTTTGTAATATTGCATTCACAAAATTCATAAAAATTTTTAGAATGAAAAAAATTGCACAATTGACCGTCCCTCTTTTGGCAGTCTCAGTAGTATCTTATTCGCAACATGAGAATAAAAATTGGTATTTCGGAAACGGAACCGATGGGATTGTTTTTGATGCGAATAATAATCCTGTTAAAGTTAATAATAAATATTATGGAGTAGGTGAAGAAGGAATTGTAAATGTTACCGATCCCTACTCCGGCGAGCTGCTTTTTTATTCGGATGGGATAAAAGTCATTAACAAGAATCATCAATTGATGCAGTCGGGATTATTGTCGAATTATTCGTGTTCTCAGGCTGTTCAAGTGTGTAGGGTGCCGAATCATTGTAATCAATATTACATCATCGAAAATTCTTCGTGGGATGATACTCCGGGTAGTTTTTATTATTCTATTGTTGATTTTACAACGAATCCTTTAGGGCAGGTAACGGCATTGAATCAGTTAATCGGTGGACCGAATTATCACCAGGCGATGCGCGTAATTCCGAAAGCCAACAGCAATAATTATTGGTTAATCGGGCATTTGTATAACACTGCGACCTATCATGTTTATGAAGTTACACCGACTGGTTTTGTAGGTCCTGTGGTTTATAATTTCAGTAACGGTGGCAGAAGTTGGGCTATGGAATATAGTCCTGTTACACAAAAATTAGTAAACATGGGGCAGAATAATCTTAAAGTTACAATATTCGATTTTAATCCTGCTACCGGAGTACTATCCAATGAACAACAAATCGGGCAATTAAGTTTCACTATGGCAGGTGCAGGGAATTTTTCTTCTGATGGAACAAAGTTGTATTGCAGCATTGCTCCTGGCAACGTTTTTTGGCAATACGATTTTACCACAAGCGTTTGGACAAATATGAATACTTGTTGCTATGCTCATGATGTAAAAACCGGTCCTGATGGCATTGCCTATATGATTCATACTTACTATGGTGCTAATCCTATGGGCAAAATGACAAGTCAGAATTCATCAGCAATAAGCAATGCTTGCGGCTATTCAACTATTACCATTGGAAATTTTAATGGTGAGGTGCGTAGGTTTCCGGAGTTTTTAATTACAGTTCCTCCTCCAAATGCAATACTTGATACTTTGACCGTTCAGTCGCCAAGCACCACAACCATCAATCCTTTATCGAATGACAGCGACCCGCAAGGCGATCCTATTTCTCTTGATTCTATTGTGATTGGTCCTCATTTAGGAACGGCTACCATGTCAGGGAATCAAATCATTTATGTTGCTGATTCAGGAATATGTTCGGGCTGGGATACGATTGTTTATAAGATAGCTGATAATAATTGTTCCTTTGATACAGCTCGCATTATTATTCATATCGTAGGTGGAGGTAGTGTTGCTTGTTTTTCTGCCAATCCCGTGAATGGATGCCCACCTCTTAATGTTACTTTCACTAATACGAGTACTGGTGGTTCAAACTATCTATGGGACTTTGGAGATTTAAGCACGAGTACTTCTGCAAATCCTACTCACACTTATACAAGCATTGGGATTTATACGGTTACTTTGATTGTTTATGGCTTAAATGGCTGCAATGATACAACGCATTTCAATTCCATTTCTACCCAAGGTCCACCCGCAGTTACATGTGCTTTTACTCCCGCAAACAATCTTCAGGCATGTGATAGTATTACCGTCCAATTTACAAATGGAAGCATCAACGCAACTACTTATTTATGGAACTTTGGCGATGGAAATACAAGCACAGCAACCAATCCTTCACATACATATTCGATTTCCGGAACTTATACCGTTACTTTGGTTTCAAAAGATTCTACTGCCTGTGGGCTTTCCATTGATTCATCAAAGCATATCAACAGCATTACAATTAATCAATCCGCACACGCAGCATTTCCAGATACTGCTTTGATTGGTTGTAACGATTTATCAGTCAATTTTATTAATAACAGCACCAATGCAACATCATATCTTTGGAACTTTGGCGATGGTAACACAAGCACTTATAACAATCCTAATCATCAATACACAACACCGGGAACGTATCATGTTTCATTAATTGCTTATGGTGCCGGAGGTTGTAATGATACCCTATTGGGCATTGATTCAAACACCATCATCAGCACAAACATTTCAAGTTCTTTTATAGCCGATTCAGTAATAGGATGCAGCCCCATGACTATTCATTTCACAAATAACAGTGTGAATGGTCTGACTTACCTTTGGAGTTTTGGTGATGGTGGTACAAGCACTGCAATGAATCCAAGCCATACCTACACCGATTCCGGTACATTCACAGTCAAATTATATGCCTATAATAATACCCCAAGTCCTTGTGGTAATCTTATAGATTCTGTTATTCGAACTGCTTATATTTCCATTGATACACCAGTTCATCCAACAAGTATTTTCACTGCCGAACCGCAGAAGGGATGTTCCCCATTGGTAATTAATTTCAACTCCAATAGTAAGAATTACAATTCCTACTATTGGAGTTATGGCGATGGAAAAATAGATTCCCTGTTTGCTTCATTAAACCCTGTTCATCTTTATAATTCAGGTAGCTATACCGCTACTTTAATTTCTTATTATTTAAACAATTGTAAGACCGCCCCCGATACAATGAAAGTTACTATTGAGGTAGATTCCTGTAATCTTTATGAGTCAAATGTTTTCTCTCCCAATGGCGATGGCAAGAATGATTTCTTCAACTTTTCAGCCGAAGGATATTCGCAATATCACCTCCTGATTTTCGACAGATGGGGATTGAAAATATTTGAATCCAGCGATACTAAAATTCAATGGAATGGCAAGGTAAATAACGCTGGTGGCGACTGTGCTGATGGAACATATTATTACATTTTCTCTGCCATTGATATTAACAACCAACCCTATTCGAATCACGGATTTTTGACCTTAATTCGATAATTCAAAAATAATCCTTAATTTTGCATCTCAATAAATATCACTTACATGAAAAAAATTATAATAATCTCCTTACTGTTAATAATGACAGCAGGTAAAGAGAATGCCTTTGGAATCTGGACACAAAAAGCTAATGTTGGCGGAGGACTAAGAGAGGGGGGCTTTGGTTTTTCTATAGGGAATTATGGATACATTGGAGGAGGAAACGGATCTCTTGATTTTTGGCGTTATGACCCTTCAACCAATTCATGGACACAAGAAAGTAATGTTCCTGTTTCCATTTTCCTGGGAACTGGTTTTTCTTTATTAGGGAAGGGTTATGCTTTGCTTGGGGCAAGTTATTCAACGACTTTGTATCAATACGATCCGGGCTTAAATACATGGGTACCTAAAGCTCCATTCCCAGGAATAGCGCGTTATGGTCCAGCTTCATTTGGCATTGGGAATTTTGGTTATGTCGGAGGATGTGGAGTAGGAGCAGGATATATCCAGTATAATGATTTTTATCAATATGATCCTGCTACTGATACCTGGGCAGCCAAGGCAAGTTTCCCTGGAGAACTAAGATACAGTCCAGCTGGAATTTCGGATAATGTGAATGGTTATTTTGGATTAGGTTTGGACTATTTTATAACACAACTTAGAGATTGGTGGAAATATAATCCCATAGCGAATACCTGGACACAATTGACCAATTTCCCTGGTATTAAAAGCAACTACCCTTCTGGTTTTTGCCTCGGAAACAAAATTTATGTTGGAATAGGAAACGATAGTGTTAGTCTATCGGTATCTGATTTTTGGGTTTATAGTATTCCAACAGATTCATGGTGTCAAGTGGAAGATTATGGTGGTGGCAGCAGATGGCTTGCGGTAGGATTTTCGATAGGTAATTATGGATATGTAGGAACAGGAAATGATAGAAACACAGGACAGGATAAAAATGATTTTTGGGCTTTTAGAGACAGCCTTTCAGCTACTATCAATGCTAACCCTTTAAATATTTGCCTTGGCGATTCAATCGCTTTTACCAGTACGACCTTTGGTGCTACTACCTATCTTTGGAATTTTGGTGATGGCAATACAAGTATTTTAGCAAATCCATATCATACTTATCTCACCGCAGGAACTTTCACCGTTAAATTTTATTTCGCTTCTTCCGATTGCAGCAACGATTCTGCAAGTCTTACCGTAACTGTTTCAACATCTTCTATAGCATCATTCACACCTGTTATCACTCCTTGTAGCCTTACGGTCAGTTTCACAAATACCAGTACAGGTGCTGCAGCTTACGGTTGGAATTTTGGAGATGGAGGAACATCGGTGTTAGGCAATCCATCGCATACATATACTGCATCGGGAACTTATCAAGTTACTCTAATTACCGGAACCGGAAGTTGTGCTGATACTGCTATACAATCCATTACTATTTCAGCAGGGTCGGTAGTGGTAAATTTAGGTCCTGATGTGAATGTTTGTTCAGGTCAGGCAGTAACCTTGAATGCCGGAAATCCAGGTGTTACTTACCTCTGGTCAAATGGTGCTACTACTCAAGTAATAGTTGTAAATATTCCTGGGCAATACATCGTGGTGGTTTCAAATGGAAACTGTATTGGCAGCGACACTGTCAATATTTCTTTCGGTGTCGGTCCGGTTATTAATCTTGCCTCATCAATGAAGTTTTGTTCAGAAGTTGATACCATTCTGGATGCCGGAAACCCAGGCATGAATTTCCTATGGTCAACAGGTGCAACCACTCAAACCATTTCAATTAATTATCCCGGATTTTATTTTGTTCGGGTTATCAATGGAGGATGCACTGCAACAGATACTATTTCAATTGGTATTTATCCCCCTTTGCTGGTCAATCTTGCAAACGATACATCCATCTGTCCGGGTGCTCAACTAACTTTAAGAGCTAATGCAGGAAACAGAGCAGCTTCTTATTCATGGATTCCGGGTGGTGAGCATACCAATTTTATTATTGTGAATGATCCGGGAACCTATTCTGTTCATATAGCTGACATCTATGGTTGCATAACAAATCGAACTATTTTGGTTCGTGAATTTTGCTATACCGATTTGTTTATTCCAAGTGCTTTTACTCCCAATGGTGATGCTTTTAACGGTCAGTTTCTTGCCTTTGGAAATAGTATTTTAGAATTCCACATGTATGTTTTCGATCGTTGGGGAGAACTTCTTTTTGAATCAAAAGATATTAGCAAAGGTTGGGATGGAACCTACATGGATAATGATTGCCAGCAAGGAACTTATGTCTATATGGTGGATTATAAACTCTACGATTATTACGAATTGCAGCGGCATACCAGGTACGGTGTTGTGAATTTATTAAGATAAAATTTGAGAAATAATTAATTATTTAACATGAAAAAAATTGTACTAATTGCCTTTCTCTTTATAACAATATGAAGTACTGTAAATGCTATTTATTCCTGGTCAGTAAGAACTGATTGTGGAGGCATGAAAAGACAATCCGCTTATGGATTTTCAATTGGTAACTATGGTTACATTGGATTAGGTCTTAATTATGAAACAACAACCCTTCTTCGAGATGTTTGGAAGTTCGACCCTGCAACAAATGCCTGGACTCAAGTTGCAGATTATGGAGGAACAGCAAGGACAGGTCAGGTTGCTTTTACCATTGGAAGTTTCGCTTATGTTGGTAGTGGGTCAGATGGTTACCCGTCTTATCGTTTCAGAAAAGATTTTTGGAGATATGACCCGTCAAATAATACCTGGACTGCTGTAGCTGATTTCCCTGGCACTGCAAGAGAATCTATGTGTGGCTTTGCTATTGGAACAAAAGGGTATTGTGGAACGGGTTGGAATGGTGGAATTTTTTCAGATTTTTGGAGTACGAAACTATCAATGATACTTGGACACAACGTGCTGCATTCCCTGGTGGAACGCGAGAAGCAGTTTCTGCCTTCGCTATTCAAAACTATGGATATATGGGTTCAGGATTAGCTGGCGGAACGATGTATAATGATTATTATAAATACGATCCAACGAATGATTCATGGACTGCAATCGCATCTATGTCTGTATCGATTTTTACTACGACACAATTTGTAATAAATAACAAAGGATTTAGGGACCGGAAGTGAAACGTATCCAAATCAAGCGGGGACAAATCATTTTTGGGAATACGACCCTGCGAATAATACATGGACGGCAATTCCAAATATGGGTGGAACAATTAGATTAACGGCGGCGGCATTTTCAATTGGGAATATTGGATATTGCGGGACTGGAGCGTATCAGGATTATACTCTTGACCTGACAGAATTCTGGCAGTATGCCCCAGCAAGCGATGTCGGCACCTATGATTTGCAAAATCAAAACATAGATATTTCGGTTTATCCAAATCCTTCTTCTGGATTTATTAAATTGAATTATACCACAACAAAACCCTCTAATGTTAATATTCAAGTTTTGGATATTGATGGAAAAATTATCCTCGTACAATCTGAAAAACAAATAGCTGGAATTAATCAATTTTCTATTGATTTAAGCCACAAATCGAGAGGGATTTATTTTATAGAATTTATTTCAGGTACTGAAAAAATCGTTAAGAAAATTGTGTTTGAATAAGCCCATTTAAGATTTGACATCTTTTCAAATTTATCAAATCTATTCTCAAAGTATTCCGCTCGTCGGGATTTGTAATCCCGACCCCAATACACAATTATATCATGGCGCGTCCCCCGCTGTCCCCCACCAACAGATCCCCACCAAAGGCGGCAGCGGTCAGGCTGTCCGGGGGGGGGGCGTTGCCGCTCTTCCCACGAAAAGTCCCCACCAAAAGGCGGCAACCAAGCCCCTACCATCCCTCGCGCAGTGGTTCCAAATAGCTCCCCAAACACCCACAATCCCCCATCACACCTCCTACTTGAAGAAAAATACGAAAGAAAGTAAATAAAAATGGAAAATCTTTGTAATAAACTGATAATATGAATGTTATAAAGCAAATCCCACCCACCATTTTGCCACCCCCCACCGTCCGGTTTCATGTTTTCCCCATCCCATTTCATGTTTTTCCCATCCCATTGTGTGGCAAATGCTCCCCATTATATGTTCCATACATTCCGTTCCATGTTAAAAGCCCCCCGTTCTATGCTTTATACATCCCGTTCCATGTTTTAAGCCACCCGTACTATGTTTTATACACTTCGTTCCATGTTTCAAGCCTCCCGTTCTATGCTTTACACATCCCGTTCCATGTTTAAAGCCCCCACCCATATAAAACACCCAAAAGCCAGCTACAAAAACCCCTTCAATTCCACCAAAGCCCCAATCTCAAAAGTCGTTTCCGCCCGATGCCGAATCCTATTCGGATTAAAATAAACCTGATCAATCCCCGCACCCCGCGCCCCCGCAATATCAACATCCAAATTATCCCCAACCATCAAACTCTCCGCCGCCACAGCCCCCACTTTCTCTAACGAATACATAAAAATCCTCGAATCAGGCTTCTTCCAACCCACCTCCTCCGACAAAATAACCTCACTAAAGTACCCCGTAATCCCCGTCGAATCCATTTTTAAAAATTGCGTCTCCCGAAAACCATTCGTGATGATGTGAAGGACGTACTTTTCTTTCAGATAAGTCAGCACTTCATGCGTATCCGCAAAAAGATTCTTCTTATAAGGACTACGCAAAATATATTCCTCCGACAAAGCCCTCGTTAAGTCCGGAGAAGCCTCAATTTCCAAATCATACAACACAAAATCGAACCGTTTATTCCGCAATGTATCCCTGTCAATGTTGCCATACCGATACTGTTCCCACATTATTTCATTGCGATGCAAATAAGTTTTAATAAATGTTTCCAAACTCACAATTCCATGCCCCTCCAGCCCGAAATGGTAGTATAATTCCGTCAGCGTTTCCGTACAGTTCCTCTCGAAATCCCATAGCGTATGATCTAAATCAAAGAAAAGATGCTTGTACTTCATGGTACTATTTGTTTTCCCAAATCCTGAAGCGTTATCACATGGTATAATTCAAAGATAGATGTGATAAGTATGCTCCAAAAGAGGATGGAAAAAAACATATAAGTAAAAATTTTCCTCTTCCTATGAACCAACCGACAAGCAATGATGGTTCCAATAGGTATCGAAAGCAAAACCGGCGTGATAAAAGCAATTCCGATGATGCCCCACTCGCTCCAAACCCTCACAATCCTCCGGGAATGAGGATTAAATATTTTCTTTTTCGCCTTATCGTCTCCGGATGAATATTTAATGTCATTAGCCCCTTCAACACTACCTGCTCGAGTCAAAACTTTCTCTCTTTTTGTAATTACTTTAGTGAATTTATGATGGATAAAATGCCAAAACTGAAACAACAAATCACTGAAAAACGAAAACACAACCACCCCCACCATTCCCCCCAATACAGAAAAGAAAATCGTCTCAAAAAAAGTGAAAGTGTATTGCTTGTTAAAGTAATAAAACGGCGGTCCTGCCATAAATTTGACGCTGCTTAGAGCAATAATTAACAATATTTTCACGAATTCGTTCATGGTAATCAGGATGCAAATATACGAAGAGAGATTATCTTTTAATCCACTTAATCGGAGCTGGCAAAGTATTCCTTTTTATTTGTGGATACAGAAATTCTGTGGAATCAAAACTTTTATAAAACCTTGCAAGATTTGTATCCTTAGATCCTTCAAAATCTAACACTAAATGTTGTCCTGAATGTTCTTTGATAAAAGAATTGATCAAGAATGGCATTGCCCCCATAGCCTTTCCTGCTTCGCTTAATCCAGAGAAAAGAAACACAGCTTGTTGGTTGAATTCAGGGAATATTGCGGCTGCCATCAGTTCTCCTTTATCATTGTGAATACCCCAGCAATTCAAGGTTGCATACTCTTGAATAGCTTTGGTTAATTGCTTGAAAGTGGTGTAATGTTCGTCCTTCAAATTTGCAACCTCCTTGCCTTTATTACTTCGAAAAAGATTGATGAGATCATCTGTATTTACATCCTTCACAACTTCAAGATTTCTTTTCATTGCCTTGGAGATATTTCGTTTAAGATTGTCGGAATAGTTAGCGTGAATGGCTTCATAGTTTTGGTTTAAATTCAGAAGATGAGTAGGAAGATCCGTTACTTCAAAATCTTTATTGAAAATTGCATTATTAATGTTCAAGTTGATTTCAATAAAACGAAATTGAGAGGGAATTGCATTGAGGAATTCATTCATCTTTTCAATGGATAATTTATCAATAGCAAACACCCCAAGTTGCTGTGTGAAGTAGGGTTGATACAAATAATTAATACCATATTTCCTGTTGCAAGTCAAAGGAAATACCGCTTGATAATCCCCATCAATTAAGGCTTCCCAGGAAGGGCATACGACGTCAAGATACCAGGAATTAGCATAGATATTCTTGTTGAATGATTGCCTAATACAGGCATCCCATTTGGCTTTATCTACATCCGAATGCTTTAAATATTGAATCATTCCCTGGCAGCTTTTACAACTTGTTCATAGACTGTTTCCCAGTCTTTCCATGTCCCAATGTTTGAAAAGGATTCATTATGCCAAAGACTTATGAATGTGCCATTAACGGCTGTTGTTTCTTTGATTAATGGAAGGACATATTTCATGGCTTCATCGGGTTTTACTTTCATATAATTATTCAAGGTGGCATCCATCACGGCGAATGGATATAAACGCAAATTTGTCATTTCATCTTTTATCAAATCATAAAAATAAAACGGCGAACAGATGCTTGCCCTGAAGCCAACTTGCTCGGCATATCCCATCGAATAATCCTCTTGAATATCACACTCAATCAGGTTTCGGTAGGTATCCGGAAAGCTTAGCTTCAGAAAGTGCTGGCGGCTCTTTGTAACTTCTTTGTTGAGGACTTGATAAAGGCTTTTTATTTCCTTCGCAACAACCTTGAGGCTTTCATTGGAAGAGTATGAAGGATGTATTCCCACCTCCGAATAATCCGCAACAGACTTTATCAATTGTTGATATTTCTTTTGATGAATGGATATGTTTCTATCGTGCTCGTTGAAATCTCCGACAAGAAAGAAATAGATTGACTTGGCAACATACTTTTCATTCAAAGCTTTTAGCTTTTGATAAGTATCGAAGGGGTCATGGGCATTCAGGAAAAGAACTTTGAAACGATCATTAAATGCTTTGAAATCAAGCCTCAATAAAGACTTCGCCAAAGCCCCTGTTATTCGCACAAAACCTTTGCCTTTGTATGCGTAGGCATTATCAATATCTATCGTGTTGATGTATTCGTATTTACGCTCTCTCAAAATCAAGTCAGGATACTTATTCAACAATAAATCCTTAATCTTTTCTGCCCAAATATTCACCAATGGCTTAGTCAAGAAATCATTGCGATAGGCAAGACTTTGATTCGCTTCGAAGCGACCATGCTCATCTTTTTGATGGGGAAGATATTCTTCATAACGGCTCACCAAATAAAATGTAGCAGCAAAGGGATCGAAAGGATTTTCATTAAATAATATTGCCCTGGTTCCTTCCCAATCAAGGACTTTGATGTCTTGTTCTGTAATTCCTTTTTCGAATAATAATTGGGCAGGCTTAAAATTTAATTCATCCCCAATTGTCTCTTCCGAATAACTCATCTTTGCTCCTTCATAGCGAATGAAATATTCCTTATCGCGTGTCATTTCCATCTCCAATTTCAAAAGGTCATTAAACACTAATGAAAAGATATATTGCAGGCGGGAGGTAAGGGTGGGAGTGTAGATTAGGAGCATGGATTTGTTTTAAAGTTTGAGTTTATAATATACCTTATCTTCAATCCATCCTGGCTTAAACATTATTTCATGCGAATCGGATAAAGTTATATATCCAACACCAAACAAATTGCAATCCCTAAGCGTAAAACTTTTTCTTAAAACAAGTTTATCTCCTTGGATTTCTCTTATTTCAATACGCCGTCGAGAGTCTGTAAAGTCGCCTTCAAGACATATCATCATATTTCCATAAATAAAGGGATAATCCACTAATGTATCTATAGAATGCCTTGTTAAGTTTAATAAATAATAAACACAAGTATTCACAGATTGTTCAATAATTAATTCCCAATTCCTGTTTTTATCAATTCCCGCAACAAAATTTTGCTGATAATAATAGTCGGAAGGATACGGATTCTTATCTTGTAAATCCTTAAACCTCAAAACGCTGTCCCCAAAAGGAATCACTATCTCATGCCCCGTTTTCTTGGGAAGATTATTGGTGTCAATGATGGTATAAGGCAATTGATGGGTATAATAATAGATGGAGTCAATAGGTACGATGGAATCGCAAATCGTTTGGGCAGGGATTTTATCAGCCAATAAAAAAACCATCCCCAAAACCATCAAACTACCTATAATCCTCGCCGTCTTCATCTGGCAAAATTAGAAAAATAGGGGTAGATTAGGGGATTCTGCTATATTTTGACCAAATCTATCCTCCTTTTTACTAATGATCGCTTCGTCTTGACTAATGATCGCTTCGTCTTGACTAATGATCGCTTCGTCTTGACTAATGATCGTTTCGTCTTGACTAATGATCGCTTCGTCTTGACTAATGAT
>CAIMUP010000042.1 GCA_903844645.1 uncultured Bacteroidota bacterium | reverse complement strand
ATTTGGAATGACGAATCTTTACTTCCGAATGACCCGTCTTTTTCCTTTTTTGATGAATTTTATTCCCGAAATAAGGAGATATTTTAAGGCATTAATGGGCATTAAAAACTGATTCAAAAATCATCGTTTTTGGATGATGAATCGAAGAAAAATAATCATAAATAATCTCTCCAAAAAGACTTTTTCTTATCTAAAAAAGAGAAATCTTACAAAAAAAAGGATGCGAAATAAAAAAATTATCAAAAATTAGTAGGATGCTACAATGCACTGAACAGAGGGCTTGACATCATTTTTGAACAAAAAAACGGGAGATAAATTAAAAAAAATGTGAAATAAATTTGGTCATGTAGATATATTTTTATTAATTTGCAGCCGATACCTAAAACTAATAGTTCAAAAATAAATCTAAAAATGGCAGCAGCACCTTACTGGAAAGTGAAGCAAAATTGCATCTACTTAGATGCCGGTCCGAAGAATACTTTGCTCGGCGTCATCATCACTCGGTTCACGAATAACCCGACCGTATTTTTAGCCGCCAAACTTCCATATTCTTTGACGACATTGGCGGGTTTCAAAACGCCTTTTAATGCTGCGATCAACACTTATGCCGAAAGCGAAACGGAAGAAAATGAAAATACATTGCTCGATCAAATCGAGATAATTAATGGTGTGTTTAAAGAGTTGTTTGATTTTGTGGATGAGACGGCTGGCGGCTCGAAAACGATTGTTAATCTGGCTGGATTCGAGGCTTATAAACATGTTTCGACCAGTACCGGCAAGCCCCTGGCAAGCATCGGTGCAAAACTAAGCACCATTAAAGATGTTATTCAAAAATTATTGTTTTCATCTAAGGCAAAGCCTACTACAAAAGGCACTTTGCTGATTACTTCTACCATTACTGGCGGATTAACGCTTACAAATATCTCGGATGATCAAATAGGAATCGTAACTCCCCAAGGAATTATCAATATTAACGTGATAATGAAAAATAATACCGAAGTTCGGAGTGCAGTTTCCGGTGTTAAACTGGCAGGAACGTCTTTTCCATTTAATAATTCGGGTTTTGGACCAGGAACGAATCTTGATCCGACTACGGTTTCGTAATAATCTTCTAAAAAGAGGTTTCATTCCAAGGAAAGAACGCGACTTATCATCGAAATAAGTGGCAAGTATTCCTTTTAGAACTTCAGATGCTTTGATTCCACGCGTTCTCCGAAGAAAAGTTCGGCAGAACTATCGAAATGGACGGTTGAATCGGTGGTAAAAAAGTGTCGCGACTTGCCTTTGCTGCATCGCGATTCCATTTCAGGATGTCGCTGCAAATAATTGACGAGACTGTTCGCCACAACCTCTCCTTGCGGCATTAATTTGATGCCTTGCGGCAAATATTTAATGATTTTATTGATCAATAAAGGGTAATGTGTACAGGCTAAAATGATGGTATCAATCGAATCGGATTGTGATAATAAAAGTTCAATATCTTTCTGAATAAAATAGTCGGCAGCATCGCTTTCATGTTCGTTATTTTCGACCAACGGAACCCACATCGGGCAGGCATGTTGGAATACATTGCAATCGGGGGCGAATTTTTTAATCTCCGTAAGGTATGAATGCGAAGCAACGGTGCCTAAAGTGCCTAAAACACCGATATTTTTGGTTGTAGAGATGGATCCAACCATCTCGGTAGTGGGTCGAATGACTCCAAGCACTCTTCTTTCGGAATCAATCATGGGTAAATCCTTCTGTTGGATGGTTCTTAATGCCTTCGCAGAGGATGTATTGCATGCTAAGATTACCAGGTGGCAGCCATTGTCGAATAACATTTTGACGCATTGCAATGTATAATCATAAACGGTGTGAAACGACCGGTTACCGTAGGGGGCACGGGCATTATCGCCGAGATATAAGTAGTCGTAATCGGGCAATACCTTCACGATTTCTTTGAGAACGGTAAGCCCTCCGAATCCTGAATCGAAGACGCCGATAGGATGGTAATTAGTGTTGTTTAATTCGTGCATAAGGATGGCAAAATTAGTAAAAAAATAATCCCGATAGCAACCTAAGTCGGTATCGGGATTATTTTTATTAAAGGATTACTACCTTTATTAATTCTTTTTCGGAGTACCTTTGGGTGTTTCAATCGTAATCTTCAATTTCTTCTTCACAATGTCAATAACATCGTCGCCATCAGGGGCATAAAGCAACACACCAAGGGATGAATCGAAGATATATGAGTATCCATTCTCCTTAGCGACATCATGGATTGCATCACTCGCGGTTTTAAAGATAGGAGTGTACATGGTTTCCTTTTTCTTTTGAAATGATTCCTGCGCAGTCTGCTGGAAATCTCTGATTCTTTGCTCTAAATCGGCAAGTTCTTTTTGTTTAGCTTGCTTTACCAGTTCCGATAGTCCGGCTTCGGTCTTTTGATAATCGCCCATCTTGGTTTGATACTCGGCGTACATGGTTTTTAATTGTAATTCTACCTCTTTGTTAATTTTTTCTAACATCGAATCGGCAGCCTTGGCATCTGGCATCATCGAAACGAGTAATGTTGAATTGATATGCCCGAACTTCAAAGGAGTTTGAGCATTGGTAATAACGCAAGAGAGGGTCAAAAGGATTATTACAGTCAGTGTATTTAATTTGTTTGTCATTATGAATTTTTATTTGGTATTATTAATTTATGATTATTGTTTCTTTGTTGGCATTTCTCTCGTTGGTTGTTGCCCGGGAGTCTGTCCCGGCGTATTTCCTTTAGGCGTATTGGTTGATTTACCTGCATCATCCTTGATACCAGCTTTGAAGCCCATCTTTAAAAGGATTTCATCGCTCTTATCATACTTCGGATTGGTATAAAGCATAATCAAATCGCTTGATTTGTCAAAGATATAAGCATAGCTTCCATCTTCCGCAAACTGTTTAACAGCAGCATATATTTTATCTTGAATAGGCTTCACTAATTCTTGTCTCTTCTTGAATAATTCACCCTCATAACCGAACTTTGTTTTCTGAAGTTCCTTCGCTTCTTTTTCTTTTACTTCTATTTCGCCTATTCTCTTTTTCTTCAGATCATCAGTCAAAAGAATTTGTTCCGCCTGATACGATTTATAAAGTTTATCTATCTCCGAATACTTCGCTTCGATTTCCTTTTGCCATTGCGCCGACAGTTGATCTAAAGCTGTCTGTGCTGTTTTATACTCCGGGATATTGGCAAGAATATAATCTGAATTTACATAACATGTTTTTTGGGCATTAACTTGCACAAACAATACCATTAGCAACGCAAGTGCGGCGATTGATTTCATTAAATTTCTACGTTTCATTTTTGTTTTTTAATTTATAATATACATTAATTTTCTTCTTTGGAGCGTGCAAAAATAAATAAATTATTGGTCTATGGAACCACCAATTGAAAAATGGAATTGAGCCTTACCATTTGCATTGGTAGGATCGTTCGGTAAATGATCAAAACCATAACCCCAATCAAGCCCCAGTGTTCCGAAGATAGGAAGGAAAATTCTTATCCCTGCACCTGCCGACCGATGTAAATTGAAAGGATTAAACTCACTGATATTTAACCATGCATTTCCTCCTTCAGCAAAAGTCAGCATGTAAATAGTCGCTTGTGGATTTAGTGAAATTGGGTAGCGTAATTCTAAAGTATATTTATCGAATGCTGAAGCCCCGATATAATCATAAGAACTGCCCAAATAACCACGAGGAGTAACAGAATTATTTGCATATCCCCGCAAAGGAATCAACTCCCGACCATCTAATGCAAAGCCCGAAATACCATCACCTCCAACAAAGAAACGATTGATAGGCGATTGCCCATAACTCGAACTGTAATTATTCAAAAAACCATACCGTGCACGAGTATTCACAACCAAATTCCCAACAATATTCGTGAACCATGATGCTGCAAATTCCCATTTGTTGTATTCAATCCATTTGTAATGATCGGTGGAAGACATGGTAGAATAATCTTTATGATTCAACAATGAAAAGGGCGGGGTCAATTGCATGGTTAATGAAAACGACGAACCCGAACGAGGATAAGTAGGCTGGTCAATAGAGTTCCTCGAAAAAGTCTCTCTCAAACTAAAATTATTTGCTCGCCCATCTCTGAAAAGAAATGCCAAGGGATAATTTTTAAGATTAAAATTCTGATACATCAAATCGCTGTAAAGATAAAAATAATCATCGGGCCACGTTAATCGTTTCCCAAGACCTAATGACAAAGTCAGCGTATTTAATCGTCCATACAAAGCATCACTTGTTGCTCTTCCATTGGTCTGAATGGAATAAGATGCCGTTCCACTCAACGCATTCGGTTTTCTTCCTCCAAGCCAAGGTTCGGTGAAGGACATGGTGTATGCCTGATAATAACTTCCGTTGGTTTGTCCACGAAGACTTAACTTCTGTCCATCACCAGAAGGCAACGGAGTCCAAGCATCCTTATGAAAAAAGTTCTTGGCAGAGAAATTATTAAACGAAACTCCCAACGTCCCTACCAAAGAACCTGCTCCCCACCCGCCTGAAAGTTCAATTTGATCAGATGGTTTTTCTTCCACGACATATTCAATATCCACTGTTCCATCTGCCGGATTAGGCTTCGGATTAACACCCAATTTCTCTGCATTAAAATAATTTAACTGCGCCAGTTCCCGCTGCGAACGAATAATATCCGAGCGGCTGAAAAGCATACCCGGCTTGGTTTTCAGTTCTCGCAGGATAACTTTATCATTCGTCTTCGTATTGCCGACAACAGTTACTTTATTGATTGTTGCTTGCTTGCCTTCGGTGATGCGCATTTCATAATCTATCGTATCATTACTCACCGATAATTCCACAGGAGTAACGCCAAAAAACAAATACCCGTCATCGAGATACAGAGAACTTATATCTCTGCTATTTTCGCTCATAAATAATCGTTGATCAAGCAGCGATTGATCGAAAATATCGCCCTTCTTGATGCCCAGTATTGCATTCAATTCCGCAGTGGTATGTTTCGTGTTGCCTATCCAATTAATATTCCCAAAATAATATTTATTCCCTTCCGCGATATTGATTTCGATATTCACCAATTTGTCCGAAACCTTATACACCGTATCGCTCACGATCTTAGCATCGCGATAACCGATTTCTTTATATTTTTCTATAATCTTCTGCTTGCCTTTTTCATAATCTTCGGCAATCAGTTTCGAGGCGGTAAAAATATGATACCAATGTTTCTCTTTCGTATCGCTCATGGCTTTGCGGAGCTTACGTGGTTTCAGTGCGGTTACGCCGTTATAGATGATTTTATTCACCTTAATCCGTTTCTTTTTATCCACCATAATTGTCAAGGTTTCGCTATTGGTTACAGTCGTATCCAATGCCTCTTTGATGGTTACTTCGGTATTCAAAAAACCCTTGTCAAGGAAGTGGGCTTTACAAATATTAATGGTATTGCTGATCACATTTTGGGTAACCACTTTGCCTCTTACAAGATTAATTTTATCCCGCAATTTATCTGTTTCGCCCTTGCTTACCCCAGTAAAAGTAAAGCTCGAAAGTCGCGGACGTTCTTCGATTACGACCTCCAAAAAAATCTGTGTTCCGAGAATTTTTGGAGCGAGAATTTTAATGTCGGCAAACAATCCTTGCTTCCAAAGATTTTCGATGGCTTTTGCGATTTTATCTCCAGGGATGGTAATCTTATCTCCGACTTTTAAGCCGGTGCTTCCGATGATGGAAGTCTCGTCAAAAAACTGGGAACCGGAGACCGTAATTCCACCGATTTCATATTCTTTTTGGATGCTGTAATCTATCAAAGAGGTGTCTCCTGAACCGATTTTTATTTGTGCCGAGGCAATGAAAATCGCGAAGCAGAAAAGGAGGGTTAAACAAAGTTTTTTATTCATTAGGTTATTATGATTTATCATTGGGGGATTCTGTTTTAGTGTAATTTAAGAAGCGTTTCGGATCGTTTGTATAGTATTATATAAGGTATAAATAGGGGTTATAGAAGGGCTTTTAACTGTAAAAGGTCGGTTTTTATTGCCTGCAAAAGGTAAAATAGTGGTTAATAAAATCATTTTATTAGGCAATAAAACAACTTTATAGATCAATGAAATGGAATCATTGACCAATGAAAAGATTTTATTGGTCAATGATTCCAAAATGTTGATCAAAACTTCCAAAATATTGATTAATGATTGGAAAATTTTGATTAATATTTTGGAAATATAAGGCAAAACTTTGGAAATATTGATCAATATTTTGGAAATATAAGCCAATATTTTGGCTCCCAAAAGTGGAAAAACAGCTTCATGGAAGGTTAAAAATCTCATTTTGGATGCTATTATATATAAGGCTTTCATTTTCTTTTTTGTCTGATAAAATTTCTGGGGATAAGATTTTGTAAATTTTTCTTTTATCACTTTCAACTTTTCACGGTAACCTGTTCGCTCGTCATCCCAAATCTCCGCTCCCGATTTTGGTAATCAATAATCGCCTCATAAAGTTGTTCCTTGCCGAAATCGGGCCACAAAGTTTCGGTGAAATAAAGCTCGGTATATGCCAACTGCCACAACAAAAAATTGCTGATCCGATGCTCGCCACTCGTCCTTATCAAAAGTTCCGGATCGGGAATATCTTTGGTATAAATATTCTCAATAATCGTCTGCTCGGTAATATCTTCTGGCTTCATTTTCCCATTCTTGATGGCTTCGCCGATTTTCTTTGTCGCTTCCACAATTTCATTCCGAGAACTATAGCTTAATGCCAGGATCACGGTCAAGGTTTTATTGTTTTTAGTCTGCTCGATAGCACTCATCAATTCGCGATAACAAGCACTCGGCAAAGAATCCAAATCGCCAATGGCAAGCAGCCGAACATCGTTATCCATCAGCCTCTTGGTCTCCCTGCTAATGGTCGAAACCAACAATTCCATGAGGAAATTAATCTCGAATTTCGGGCGGTTCCAATTCTCGGTTGAGAAGGCATACAGCGTGAGATATTTAATACCCAGCTCGCCACATGCCTCCGTTGTTTCCTTCACCGACTTCGTTCCGTTTTTATGTCCAAACACCCGAAGTTCGCCTTTTTGCTTTGCCCACCTGCCATTGCCATCCATGATAATGGCGATGTGTTGAGGCAATTTGTCCATGTTGATTTTATCTTTGAGGCTCGTCATTTTATAATCTTAAAATCTGAAAGGAGGGAAGGCATCGCAAGAATGCTTTCCGATTTTAAACATATTAAAAGTGATCCAAAAGCCCGTGAACATATACCAATCGTTGTCGTTCGGATTGCCCCGTTGCCTTCCTTTCAATGTCTCCGATGACAGAATGGTTGACTTATTAGAAAGCCCTGCCGCCACAGGGTCGCTGAATATTTTCGGATCGGGATAAGTGCCGCTTACATCATCCAAATAATCGGTGTAAGTCTTCCGAACACCCAATTCAAAACCGATATTGATAATCTGCGTCAACGACAATTTGAATCCACCACCAAACGGGAAGGCGGTAGATATTTTTGAATACGTTGCCTCTCCTTCGGTGTGCATATTCCACAATTCGTAATTATACTTTCCGTAATTTGCAGTCGGGTTGAAATGGAAGAAACTAAAACCGGCAAAAACATAAGGCGTAAAATAAATCTCTTGCGTTCCCGGAACGTAAGGAAAGAAGTTGAATTCCATCACCCCCGAAACATCTAAAACATGAGAGAAAAAGGAAAGATTTCTTTTGATCTGAAAAGAATCTGCCGACCGGAAGTCCTCCCCCGAAACCCAGCCGTAGTAGGCATTCAGTTTGTAGGATACATGTTTGCTTTTATTAAACCGATACATTATGCCGAAAGCAGGATGCAAGAATTTTAAATTCAAAGGAGCAGGGTTCAATTCGCCATTATAATTCGATGCTCCTACAAACACACCCATCTCATTCCTTTGAGCGGTAGTGGTAGAAATAAAAGCGAATGATAACAGCATAATTATACCTGTTTTTTTTAACATTTTGATTTTAAAAATTGAATTTTAAACTTGGGAAATAGGAACGCCACCTGATGTAAAATATTGCCAATCCGACTGATGAACGAATCAAGTTTGGAAGAAATTATTTTGGCGTTTCTTTTTAATTTTATAATTGATATTCACCATCAAGAACATATAAGAATCCTTGTACAGCGGCTGTCCACGTTGGTCGCCTGGTCGAACCCAGCTAAGATTTCCTTTAATTTCATCAGTCCTGTTTGCAAGGTGACCAGGAATGGCTCCATCAACAATTGCATAATTGGTGCTTACATCATCAATATAATCCGTAAAAGTTTTGCGAATACCATACTCCAAACCAATACCCCATTGCTTATCGAAAGCATATTTAAAACCGATGCCGAGAGGAATTGAAAACTGCCAAAGAGAATATGGTTTTTGGCTTGGATCAACATTCTGTCCTTCCGTACCCAATGGCTGCAAATCGTACCATCTGCCATCAATATACATGGCTTGAGGATTGTAATGATAAAATGCCAAACCAATAAAAACATAAGAATAAATTTCATACGCCTTATCCCCAACTACATTGTGAAGTTTGTAACGATGTCCGCCTCTGTCCTTTAAAAAAGCGGCTTCAAAATTTCCGGATAATTCATAAATTCTTGATCTGAAACTAAGATTTCTATTTTGACGCGCAGGGTCAGAAGTCAAGGCATCATTTCCTGCAACGGTTCCGTATGTAAAATTATATTTCATCGCCAATCGGGGACTTATTTTATACCGAAGCCCTATTCCGCAGGCAAATCGCGTCTCCGAAAACTCAAGGTCTCTGAAGTAATGTGTCCCGATTTGATTGGCTCCGCCCAAATCGCCAAGGAAGTTTGAAACCCCCGCATTTAGAATGATTTCATAGCGATACCGCCTCCAATCATTGGTTTGAGCTGAACTGATTAAGGGTATAATCAGGAGCAATAAAAGGTATATTTTCCGCATCAAATTTTTATTTACGACTGCAAATATAGGAAAATAGTTAGTAATGAAAGAAATTTTTGTTAAAAAAAAGTTCACGATGATGTATTTTCATGGTTTTTTGATGGATTATTTCTCTGTTTTCGGTTCGATAATTTTCAACGAATGGCTTTAGTTTTAGGTTACATCCAGCACATTTTTTCATCCCTTTTATGCCAGCCTGTTTTGGCATTTATCTTTTGTTTTATACTTTTGCAAAAAAATATTTGATATGAATACTTATAAAAAATTAGTTGCCGCTTTCCTGATGTCAGGATTGCTGATTACCGTTTCTTGCGGACCAAATGCCGAGGAGAAAGCGAAAGAAAAAGCCAAGGCTGAACAAGATCAAAAGAAGACCGATTCCAATGTTGATTCCCTTGCCAATTCGATGGGTGGAGGCAGTGATGCGAAGATTGGTCCGGCGGATACTGTTCCGAAAAAGAAGTAGTCTGTTGCCGAAGTTTTAAACTATTCAACCATCATTTTCCGATACCGCTTTATTCTTTTTCTTCAGGAATAATATTGCCTTTAAATCGGAAAACAATACGGTCTCCGTTTGATAAAACAAGTCCCATATCTTTTGAAAACAGCCCGCGTTTATGCTTAAAAGCAAAACATATTTTCATGGAATAAATCTTGTCTTTTATTAAGCCATGTTTGGGGTATTCACAAATGTAATGAGGGTCGCCGGTCCATGCTCTTATAATAAAAGGAGCGTCCTTACCAAGGTATTTAAAATATTTTGTAAGCTTCAAATTTGTATCAGGGCGATTCCCCAAATTAGTAACAAATGAATCCGTAACCATACTCAACAATGTGTCCTTGAATTCAACATTGCCTTCTCGAGGTAAACTGCTATCGTATTTTTTATTTTGCCCATAACCATTAAATGTTAAGATTATTGAGAATACCATCATCAACCCCCTTCCGATTTTCATCATCATTATTTTATTAATAAGCGGCAAAATTAGGAAAAAGGGAATGATTCCGGCAAATGGCATTTTGAGAAAACCTCCCTTTTTACACCTGAAATTCCTCTTTTATAACGAGAAAATCTCCCCAGTCGAACATTAAACCTGAACTTATTCTAATTCGGGCTGACCGTATTTAAGTTCGGGCTGACTTTATTTTAATTGGGGCTGACCGTATTTAAGTTTGTCCTGACCGTATTTAAATAAGTCTATAACCTTATTTAAATACGGGCTGACTTTATTTTAATTGGGGCTGACCGTATTTAAATAATACCTGACCGTATTTAAATAAGTCTATGACCTTATTTAAGTACGGGCAGGTTTTATTTAAAGTCGGCGGTATTGAATAGTATGCCATAAAAAGACAGACCGCCTTTTCCTCGAAGGTATTTAATTCGCAAACAGTTTCAGCAGCTTGGAAATGGTCGGTTTTAACTGGCGGCGGTCCACTATTAAATCGAGGAAACCGTGCTCTAAAACGAATTCGGCGGTTTGGAAACCTTTGGGCAAATCTTTGCCTATCGTTTCTTTCACCACCCTCGGTCCGGCAAAGCCGATGAGGGCTTCCGGCTCCGCTATGTTGAGGTCGCCGAGCATTGAAAAGGACGCTGTAACGCCGCCTGTTGTCGGGTCGGTCATCAGCGAAATATAAGGGATGCCGGCTGCTGCTAATTGCGTGAGTTTGGCGGATGTTTTTGCCATTTGCATGAGCGAATATGCGGCTTCCATCATCCTTGCTCCGCCAGATTTGGAGATGATGAGGAGCGGGGTTTTATTCGCCACACAATAATCTATTGACCGCGCGATTTTCTCGCCAACTACTGATCCCATCGAACCGCCGATGAATGAAAAATCCATACAAGCAATCACACAATTCTGCTCATCAATATTTCCGATAGCAGTGCGGATGGCATCTTTCAATTGAGTCTTTTCCATCGTAGCCACGAGGCGGTCGGTATAGGCTTTTGTATCGGTGAATTTCAGGGGATCGGCAGATTCCAATTCAGGATTCAGTTCCTCGAAATCATTGTCATCAAAGAGAACCTTGAAATATTCCTCCGACCCGATTCGGCTGTGATAATTGCACGTTACGCACACATAACTCTGCAATTCATGTTCGGTAGTGGTCATGATATTTTTACACGACGGACATTTAAACCACAAGCCTTCCGGGGTTTCCTTCTTCTCAACCGTCGAAGTGGTAATGCCAGTTTTAATCCGTTTGAACCAACTCATATTTTAGTTTTTGGTTTATGCTATGGTGATGGACTTATCTAAGTACACATCCTGAATCGCATTCAACAATTCAATACCTTCCTTCATCGGTTTCTGGAAGGCTTTGCGACCGGAGATTAATCCATGACCGCCGGCTCGCTTATTAATTACTGCTGTTGCTACTGCATCGGCAAGGTCGGAGGCACCCTTGGATTCGCCACCGGAATTGATCAAACCCACACGTCCCATGTAGCAATTCGCCACTTGATAACGGCATAAATCAATAGGGTGATCGGTGGTTAAATCAGAATAAACTTTCTTATTGGTTTTGCCGAAGTTGATGGCATTATATCCACCATTATTGGTTGGTAATTTTTGTTTAATAATATCTGCCTGAATGGTTACGCCGAGGTGATTTGCCTGGCTTGTCAAATCAGAGGAAGCATGATAATCCACACCATCTTTCTTGAACCCAGGATTGCGGAGATAACACCAAAGCACGGTCGCCATTCCCAACTCATGAGCCAAAGCAAAAGCCTCTGCGACTTCCACAATCTGACGAGCAGATTCATCTGAACCAAAGTAAATGGTAGCACCCACGGCAACGGCTCCCATATTCCAAGCTTCCTTCACAGTGCCGAACATAATCTGGTCGAATTTATTGGGATAAGACAAGAATTCATTATGATTAATCTTGCAGATAAAAGGAATTTTATGAGCATACTTGCGAGACATCGCGCCAAGCACCCCGAAGGTCGAAGCAACGGCATTACAATTGCCTTCAATAGCCAATTTAATAATGTTTTCAGGGTCAAAATAAATTGGATTCGGGGCAAAAGAAGCACCCGCAGAATGTTCCACACCTTGATCCACAGGCAGAATAGAAACATATCCCTTACCCTTCAATCGCCCATGATTATAGATAGCATCGAGGCTTCGCAGGACTTGGTTATTGCGATTAGAATTCACGAAAGTGCGGTCAATAAAATCCTTACCCGGATGATGAATATCCTCTTTTTTAATTCCATTACATTTGTGATTCAATAAATTCTCGGCTTCGGCACCGAGGAGTTCAATAGTTCTGTTCATTATCGTATATTTTTTGTTTTTGGGAGGGCAAAAGTATAAAAATTTTGGTGAATTCAAGGGATTCATTGGAAGATTCCAATTCCTCACCATCAGAAATAACAATTTTCTCTAAAGGAATCTAAGTTGTATCCAAAGGAAAGCTGTTTGTATATAAAGGAAAGCTCCCCGTATCCAAAAGAAAGTTGCTTGTATATAAAGGAAACATCGTCGTATGCAAAGGAAACCTCATCGTATGCAAAGGAAAGCTACTCGTATACAAAAGAAAGTTGCTCGTATGTAAAGGAAACCTCGTCGTATGTAAAGGAAAAGTGTTCGTATGTGAAGGAAAACGGTTTTCCCTCACATCGTTTCGGCTCGAATAGTTTCATCTTAACTTGTATTAAACAAGAAAGCCTCCCCGAAGGAAGGCTTTCATTAATTTATTATTCGTTATTAAACTATCTCGCAATGACAAACTTGGTAGCTGATTTCTCGTCGCCAATGATGACGTTCATAAAATACGTTCCGGTAGCGATGCCGGATACATTCATGGCGTAAATATGGCTGCCGGAGGATTGAATGCCCAAATCTTCGGTCTTGATTTTCCTTCCCTGAATGTTATAAATTTCCAACATCACATGGTCGGCTTTCGCTGTGGAATAAGAAATATTGGCGACCTCTTGGGTAGGATTTGGATAGATATTGACTTGGTTTTTCACGCTCGGATTGGTATGAATTCCGGTGAGCGTGGTGGACCTCCACAAGCCCCGACCGTGGGTCCCGACATAAATATCCTCTGCCGGTGCACCATTGGTATATTGGGAAATTTGTTTGATCATATAAGTCGCTACGCGAGGAAATTCATCTTGATAATTCCATGTTGCGCCGCCGTCATTCGAGGTGAATAACCCGAGGTCGGTACCTAGGAGGAGTTTGGTAGAATCCCATTTATCAATCATGGAAGAATAAGCCGGTGTGGCGGGGAGATTGTGGGTAATATCAGTCCAGGTAGGGTTTGTCGCGGTATTCATCGCATTGTGAGATTGGAGGACATGTTTCAGCCCCGTTCCGTAATTCCCGAAAGTAACGATAACATGGTTCTTGTTAGTCGGATCTACGGAAATACTGGTTACCGCTTGTGAGGTCGGCAGTCCTGTTAGTTGCTGTTTGGTAATGGCAGTACCTACGGTCAGGTTGTAATTGGTTCCAGAAGTATCAATGTTGTTATTCACATAATCCAGGTGGCTGATTCTCCACACCTTTCCGTCGCCAGTACCGGCAAATAAGGTCTTACCATCGTTAGCAACATCCATACAAGTAGCGGCGAATTGGGTGGATGCTATTTTATACCATTTCGGACCTTTAGAGAAATCCAAAGCGGCTTTCGTCATCCAAATTCCTCCTTGTATTCCGATGAAGAAAGAAGTATCCATCGGCGCATTCGGAAGCATATTTTCCCAAAGGTGGAAGCAGGTATTGAATGGAGAAAAAGAGCCGCTAACGCCTACAGGATCATTACCTGTTCCTAAGAGAGAGTCAATGTTAGAATCGTAGAAGTCTTCGGCACTGGTACCTCTGTTCGAGGAACGACCCATACCACCAAACTGTGATTCCACGAAGAAGGCATTCGGATTATAGAAGGAGGTAGCCGTCTGGAAACCATCGCCACCATGAATGCTGTGTGCCGCTTGGTTGGTATTTCCTAAACCGTCTATATATAGGCAGCCATTGTCTTGCGTACCGCCGATAAAATCATGCGTTCCCTGAACATATCCTGCCGAGACGGAGTAGAATTGGGTTACATTGTAGTTTCTATTCATCGCAGCGAAGGTCAAGCCTTGATCTTGAGATTCAAATAAACCGCCATCCGTGCCGATAAAGAAATCTTGTGCATTGTTTGGATTAAAAATAACGGTGTGCATATCTGGGTGGATGTAAGTGGCAGCAGTGTAGCCATTCATCTGTACCCAGCTTGTATTTAAGGTCCACTTCCAGGCGGTAACGCCTACTACGAATATCTTATCTTGATTATCGGGAGCAACAGCAATGGCACAATCATAAAACCCTTGTTGAGAGCTGGGTTCAGTAAAAGGGTCAAAGCTGCCACCACCAGGACCGATCACGGTAACTGTTTGGAATTTATCGGTAGTACGATAAACATTGTACAACGATCCTCCGGAAATAGCTGCTGCATACATAACATTCGGATTGGAGGGAGCGATAGCCACCTCAATTCTCGTTTCGGCAGGTACGGTGGTAATCTTTTTGAAGGTCTTGTCATCGCCTTTATGGCCAATACTATCGGATAGATACAGCTGACCGCCTACGCAACAAAGCACAGAGCCATCGGAGGAAACTTTTACGGTAAGCCCAACAGAGGTTACGGACCCTCCTATCAAATTCAAATGAACAGGGTTGATCCAAGTAGCTCCACCATCATCCGACATGCGTAAACCATGATCCATCGCAGCATAAATACGGGATGAACTGGTCGCGTCGGCATAGATGTTATTAATAATAACCCAAGAAACGGTGGAAGAAAGCCTGCTGAAGGTCGCTCCGTCATCGGTAGATTTCCAAACACCTTGACCGGCAAAACCGCTGCTACCATCTCCCGGAAAAGGATTCGCGTTGTAGTCATCAAACCCATTCCCTGTGCCGAAATAAATGTCGCCATTGGCAGCTTGGGTGATGCAGGATACATTCAGATTCTGCAACGAATCATTCAGCTTATACCACGATTGCCCGTGATTGGTGGATCGCCACAAGCCTCCCGAAACACCGCCTGCAAACATCTTATTCGGGTTGCTTCTGTCGAAGAGAATGGCTCGTGTCCGTCCTCCCACATTATCAGGACCTAATTCTTCCCAATTAAATTGGAATGCGGACTTCATCCTGTTTGCTTTGCTGGCAGCCATCATTGCATCTACTTCGCGATTCGCGGCAGCCACATCGGCGGGGTCCACTTTCCCTGTTGCAGGGTTCATCCTCAAGCTCAAAAGATACTTCGCAGCATCGTTATAACTTTCTTTTTCCTCACGTTCTGCGGAGGATTTTTTGTTGGCGTTCGTGTTGTTTTTGGTTATTAAACCAGGCATGGAACAAAAGGCAAAAGCCAGCATTCCCAACACGCATAAACTACCGATAACATTTTTAGTTTTCATTTTAATAATTATTTAGTAACAGATTTATTTTTAATAACAGATTTATTATACTTCTAAATTGGCTTTTTAAGCCCGTTTTCTTCAAGGACAGAACTTTCCTGTCCCACGACAGAACTTTCCCGCCCCACGACAGAACTTTCCCGTCCCATGACAGAACTTTCCTGTCCCATGACAGAACTTTCCTGTCCCACGACAGAACTTTCCTGTCCCATGACAGAAAACTTGCTTTTCCAGAACTGAAGGATAAATTATATGTCGAATAGCTCCTATTCATTATTTTCAGATAAAAAAAACCTGACGTATTTTGATTGTTTAACGGGGCAAACATATAAAAAGCAGATTTAATTACAAAATTCATAGTCCTTATAATAGATGTTTCTCGGCATGATAAGATGACCGAACGAGGGGTCCGCTTTCGATATATTTGAATCCTTTTTTCATCCCTATCACCTTTAATTCCGCGAAAGCCGACGGGGTAATGAATTCAAAAACCGGCAAATGATTCCGCGTCGGTTGCAGGTATTGCCCGAGCGTGAGAATGTCCACTCCGGCAGTTAATAAATCATCCATGGATTCCAGAATTTCTTCCCGCAACTCGCCCAAGCCGAGCATGATGCCGGATTTGGTTCTGATGCCGGAATCTTTTATTCTTTTTAATACCTTGAGGCTGCGGTCGTACTTTGCCTGGATGCGTACTTCCTTGGTTAATCTCCTGACCGTTTCGAGGTTGTGGGATATTATCTCTGGATGTTCATTAATTACCCGTTGCAGATTCTCCATGTTACCCGCGAAATCCGGTATTAATGTTTCCATGGTTGTTTTAGGATTCAATCTTCTTACCTCACGGATGGTTTCTGCCCATATTTCCGAGCCGCCATCTTTTAAATCGTCCCTATCCACCGAAGTAATCACGCAATGTTTCACCTTCATCAGCTTCACTGACTCTGCCACCCGCAACGGTTCGCCTAAATCCACGGCTGATGGTCTTCCAGTAGCGACGGCACAGAATCCGCAGGAGCGGGTACAGATATTTCCAAGAATCATAAAAGTAGCGGTGCCGGCTCCCCAGCATTCGCCCATGTTGGGGCAGTTTCCGCTCTCGCAGATGGTGTGTAGTTTATTGGAATTAACCACCTCCCGAACCATGGCATAGTCTTTCCCGATTGGTAGCTTTACTTTCAGCCAATCTGGTTTCTTTCCTTTCGGCGGTTGTTCTATTTCTATTAATTCTGCCATGGTTATTTTAATCGTTGTGCCATCTTTTGCCGAGCATGATGTTGATATAAAAAGATAAAAAGAACTTGTTGTTATCGGCTTGTACCATAATCGGGATTTTATTAGGAAAAGCATCCAATACAAAGCCCGTTTCGAGGACATAAAAATTCAAATTCTCGTTCGATTGCTGGAAGCTGACGCCCATTTTATAATACAGCCCGGGATGAAAAGCCAATTCATCCATCCCGTAAGTAAAAGATGCCTTGCCGATAATGACATCGGGGCTTTGCGGGTTCACCGCATCAAACTTTTGGAGGTCGCCGCCAGGGTTTTCTTGCGTATAAACTTCGATATAAATCGGTTTGGTAACGCACATATTCAATCCGCCAGAAAAATTATACCGCACCTGTATCCCGTTTCGTTCCTCTTTTTCGTACATAATCTTTTCTCTGCCGACACCCATCCTCAAAAAGAAAGCGTTATTCAATTTGCCATAAATATACGATTTAGCATCGGGAATGGCGGGATTAATGGTGCTCATTTCCTTCGGATGATTCATCGTTACGGCATCAAAATCCCAGAACCGTTTCGTATTGGCGGTAACATTTTTCATTCTCCGGTAATTCACGCCAATCCCGTCTGAATGCAGGATGATACCGCCCTCGCCTTCCTTTTTTATCAGCACCGGAGGGTTCTCCTGATACAATTGTTGCGCAACAATATCGCTCCCAAAAAGGGCTGCCAGGAGGACCAAAAGAAGTACATTTTTCATTGCGACAAAATTACTATTTTTTTTATTAATCACCAAAGCCTGTTTTAAGACTGCAAAATTAGGGAGGAAAATGGTATTCTCCAAAACAATTTTCATTCATTATTACAAGTCCGAAATCCGATGAAAACAACGCTGTTGGCTGTTATTAATCATGATTTCGCCGCTCTGGGAATGAAATTTTCGCTGCCGAGGAAGAAAAATTTGGTACGGAACACGAGTTTGAGTAATCACTCAAAAGTTTTGGGCGTGTACTCAAAAGTTTTGGGTGTGTACTCAAAAGTTTTGAGTGTGTACTCAAAAGTTTTGGGTGTGTACTCAAAAGTTTTGAGTGTGTACTCAAAAGTTTTGAGTGGACCAAAAAAGAAAATATTTGGCGAAATATTTTCTTTTTGACGGTGAATATTTTCTTTTTTTCATCCCCCAAAGGAATGTTTTGAATGGAATAATACTTTGAATAACAGGTCATTATTTTACAGAAAAATAAATCATGGAAATCCTGAACGGTCTTTAAAAAACTTTTTCTACAAAATATAATATCGAAATTTATTTCAGCCGATTTTTCATTACCGATGGTTTTATATCTTTCCATCCCTAATAACAAATGCCCGTTAGAACGGGAATCATAAAATAACATAATAAAATGATAAGCCAAAGATTTAACAACTTCAACACCTGGTTCTCGGTAGCCATCGCCTACCTGATTTTAAATGCCGTGAGATTAAGAATCTCAACCGGACAAATTACCGCTTTGAATGCGATGGAAGAAGCTTGGGTTCCGAAGTGGACGAAATACTCTCACATCGCGACGCAAACGCATGGAAGTATTCAAGACATTAACGACCTCTACGACGCTGACCATAACTATATGGAGCGCGTCAAGATGCAATTGAAGCACGACATGAATGTGGAGCTTTCTGGCGACGACACTACCGTCCTCGAAATCCATATTGATGCCGATCCACGCGGCGAAATTCCTGCCTACCCTTTTGCTCCGCATGGCGAGGTGATGAGAAGTAGTCATTTAATAAATTCTATCGCCATTTCGAGCACCGAAGAAGGTCATGAAAATGACGGCAAGAAGCCAGTAGATGTGGCAAGAATCGGCATGAAGCGATTAATTATTAATCAAGATGCACCGATCCCTCCGACCTCTACTTTTTTGCCTCATCCAGCTACCAGTACGGTCGATTTCGACATGAGTTTTTCGGCAGACGATGTGGGTAAAAAATGTTGCGTCGTTTTCTGGTTTGAAAACCCTAAAGGAGACAATCGCAGCCCCGAAAGTTTGGTGCTTTACTTCACCATTATTTAAGAATAATAAGAGTAAAAATAAAAAAGCCTTCTCGAGATGAGAAGGCTTTTTTGTTGGATACAAGTTTCGCCAAGAATTAGATTATAAAAAGAAGGTCCAGGACATTTTGAAATAGAAATTATCCTGTGGCAAAGCATTGGAATAAGGTCCGTACCGGTAAAATATCCCCACCCCGAATCGCAAGAAGGTTAGTTTATAGAGATTATTAATCACCATTCCAGATTCATAAAAACCTTTTTCCATTGTCCGGAATTCGATCCCCTCATGCTGCTCCTTATGGCTTAATGAACCGATGCCGAGATTGGTAACAACGCTCATCGTAGGCTGAAATTTCTTGCTCTTAAACAATAAATGCCCGAAGTGATGTGTATAAAATATTGCGGCGAATCGGTCGGAGAGAAATTCATTCATCCCCATCGTCTGGAAACTGTTGCCGGAATAAAACGAGGTGTGATAAATGCCCTGAATTGAGGAATTAGACCCCTTACCATTGAAGAGAATCGGGTAGGGAACGCTGCCATTGGTAAGACCTGCATTAATAATAAAAGATGACTTGCCAGTATTCCGAATTCGGAAGGATTTCTCTGCCTGAAAATCGAACTTGGTGTACTGGTATTCGCCATTTAATAAATTATTGAAGCCATGAGAAATGTTCAACCACACCACGGGATACTTAGTTCCGTTCGAGAACTTCTGATCAAATGCTTTGACGAATTTTTCTTTGTAAGCATACTTCAATTCGATGCCAGCGGAGGTAAAATAGAAGTTATTATACAACCCTACGGCAGGTCTTTGGAAACTTAGGTATTTATAACCATCGGTAGCCGTGGTATGGTTTTGTTTAATGAAAATACTGGCGTTGACATATCGAAGAAGATTGCCGCTAAGGAAGTATTTAGCTTCCTTCACAGCATCCATTTTCTTGATAGAGAACTTCCGGAATTCTTCGTTGAGGAATGATTTGGTATTATCATAAAACCCCTGCCCCCCGGACTCTGCAACATCGTGAATGTAAGCAGCTCCGATGCGTATATCTCGCCTCTTGGAAAGAAGAATATTGGCATCGGCACCATAGTTATTCTTCATATCCTTGAAGCCATAAGCATAATATCCCCCAATGGCAAAATGGCGAGACAACTTATCGTTGGTATGCACTCCCAAGCCCAGCCGAAATCCCTCGTAATCGTTTTGGTTGAGGAGTTTATCGAGGTTCACATCGAAGATACTGTACGGTAAACGATTGTTCCCGAGAGCGAGGAAGAATTTGATTTTACCATCTATGTTTTCCTTCTTCCCGATACTGTCAATGACGGTGTAAGTATTCTTTTCTTTCTCTGTCAGGGTATCGTGGCGGTATTCATTCCAGAAGGCTTCATCGCGAGGTTTCATGCCCGGTTCGTAGTCCAAGACAATGTCATCAAAAAGCTTTTTACTTAATGTGGTATCGAACTGAACATCCTGGATGTAAGTCCTACCGATACCGGATAAATCGGCATACCCGTTTACGGCTTTGTGCATAATTAAATCGGTATTCAACTGCCTCGGAAACCAATGCCCACCTTGCATTAGTTCATATTGTTGCTGCACCCTCATCGTTAATTTACCTTTTGTTTCATTAGGCTCGGCAATTACATTTTGGATAGCATAGCCATTAGTATTGATGTATAATATTCCTTTTAAGCCATCGAAATTTTTTCCTGACCGTGGCTTAAATGAAATGATGAAGACGGTGTCCTTGCCCTTCCAGGTAGTATCTTCAATGTTGAAGAAATATTTGTGTGTACTGTTTTTACTAATCGGATTCAGGTAGTTCCGTTCGCTTAAAACAAAGTAATCGTTATAAAAACTGAAGCTTTGCATCCCGCTTGCAATAGGAGAAAACGAAGGGTCCTGTAATCCCGAAACGCGAGAAGCGATGACCACTTCCTTATTGTTATCAGGATAGAGAAAACGTTTTTCAGTAATTGATTCCACGAGAAAGATATACGACTTATCTAAGAAGTCCTTCGTCTTTTGCCGCGAGCTATCGGTCATACCTTTTCCTTCCAAACTATCTCCTTTGATAGCAGAATCAACATCGGTAGTGAAGAAAAATTTGTTGTATGATTTATAAGTATAGCTATGCAACTTCTCGGGATTGTTCTTGTCCCGATTCTCGATCACCTTATTGATAATTCGATGGGCAGGATTTTCGCCAGCCTTAAAGACAACTTCCTTCAAAGTATAATTGGTAGGTTTCAGCGCGATGTTAAGAGTTAAGTGATTATGGAGCATTTTCTCTTTGGAGAGTTTATATTTAAAAACTTCATAACCCATATAGGAGAATAATACTGAATCGGAAGGCATTTCAGACTTTAATGAATATTTTCCGACAATATCGGTCATGGTTCCCTGATTTTTATTTGGAACAATAACCGAAACGAAGGCTAATGGTTTGTGTGTATTCTCATCTACAACAATCCCCTCAATATTAAATTGAGCGAAGATAACCGGGCAAGAAGTTAAAAGTAAAAGGAGGAAACAAAACCTGACCTTCACACTGATTTATTTCATTTGGATAAGCCTTTCCGCAAAGCTGTTTCCATTAACCATAAACTTTACAAAATAAACCCCTGCATCAATACCATCATTAGTGTTGATATGGTATTGATGACTTCCTTCGTTTTGAATTTCATTGGCAAAGGTCTTTATCTTATTCCCAAGAACATCAAAAAGTTCTATATTCACTTGCGATGATTCTTTAAGTTTATAAGCTATTGTAGAAGATGTGGTGAACGGATTTGGATAAATATGCAAACTGATTTCTCCGGCTTGTTCTTTACCTAAATCACCATTACTCAAGATAGTTGCACCCAATGTAAATTGAATAAAAAACAACATCATTTCATCTTCTGTAGTCAGCCCAAATGAAACGGGAACAGGTCCATTGTTGAGATAAGTAGCCTTTTGTATCAACCCATTGCGAGGGTTGATGGTGTGAAAAGGGGAGAACAATCGTACCGGAGGATGCTCCCAATCATAATATCCTTCGTTGAACGTATAAGTAGAATTATATAATCCATTAAACAAGGTATCCACAGGATTGCCCGACGCATCGCTTTCAAAGATACCGAAGTTAGTCCCATACTTATGTGTATGCGACGACAGCAACCAAATATTCCACAATTGTGTTTGGCTAGAATCCTTTGACCAAAGTGCGTATGAATGTTCAACGCTATCATTAGGAATATGCAGATCCTGATTGTTAACAATCAAAGAATACATGATGCTTTGGGCTGTATGATTCGGCTGAGTATAAACATTGATATAAACATCAGCCCCTAAGACTGAATCTGGATTGAGATTAAAGAGATGGTAATTTAAATCGAGCACTGAACTCGTTTCCCAGCTATAGGCGGTAGTTACGGGAAGTGGTCTGTCGCTTGGGGTTTGCCAAGCGGCAACAATCGTATTATATCCTGTCGAAGAACCATTTCCATTCTGTGGATTCTGCAATCTCAAACCATTCGGGAAGAAAGGAGCGACACCCGGCATTAATTTATAAAGAATGAAATGATGAGAAGTGGTGGACATGTATAAATCCGTTCTGTTGACCTCTATGGTATCTGCGAGATTCAAATATTGTTTAATAAAATATTCATGCTCTACGCCGCCTTCAGGGATAAATATTTTACCTAAATGAATCTGAAATCCTTGGTTAGTTGGTGGTGCAGGAGGAGGAACAGGAACACTTTCTATGCCCAGCCCGCTGTAGAATTTATTAATAGAAACAGTATCTATCACATCGCCAGTTTGGGGTGCACCAAAGAGAATCCATTGACGGATAATCTCTATATTTTTCTTACTAAGATTTGCCTGATTACTGGGCATATAAGCTCCTTCTGTCAAGGTATCCAAGGTAACATCGGCATCAATGGAGTTCGTTATACCATTCACTTTATGAAACAAATAACTGTTGTGTGGAGCACCCGGATCTACTCTTAAATATCCCCTTGCAACAGCGGCAGGATTCACCGGTGCATGACCCACCAAACTAGAATAAACGGTGGACATACTCGCTGCCAGATTCAGGTTGCCAGAGTTGTTTGAGTTATTATGGCAAGCCACGGCACAGTTGGTTTGCATTAAATTATAAACAATGTTGTAAGTGCTTTGCGCATTAACATTGGCGGCAAACAGGAGGATGCCGGCTAAAAGAATTCGTAGATTTAATTTCATTGATATAAGTTCTAATAATTTTTAATGCGACAAAAGTACAACATAAATCGGAAACCATCAAAAGTTTCGGTATCGTCCGAACACTCCGAGGGGTAATTTATTCCCCGAAGTAGCGGCAAGAAACAGTTCCCCAATCTCTGCTTTTGCAATCTCTTTACCGCAGATGGAATCCTGGAAAAGGTTCTCAATAATCAAAGAAGAGAAGCCGAGAGAGTAGGTATTGAGGATGATAAAATATTCCTCTTCATCGAGCAGGGTGGCGACCGATTTCATCATCTCATTAATCTGTTCTTCGAGCTTCCACGATTCGCCATTAGGACCATGACCATAAGCCGGTGGGTCGAGGATGATTCCATGATATTTCTTTCCTCGTTTCTGTTCTCGCTTCACGAATTTCATGGCATCTTCGACCACCCATCGGATATTATCCAAGCCACTTAATTCCATATTTTCATTAGCCCATGATACTACTTGTTTGATACTGTCGAGGTGGGTAATATCGGCTCCGGCAGCCTTGGCGGCGAGGGATGCTCCGCCGGTATAGGCGAACAAATTCAATACCCGTGGGGCATCGGTTTTCATCTTGTGGATGCTATTAAAAATATAATCCCAATTGGTGCTTTGCTCTGGGAAAATGCCGACATGTTTAAAGGATGTCAAGCCGAGCCGAAACTTGATAACTGCAGGTTTTCCTGCTTCGGAATTGATTCCATACTTAATTTGCCATTGGTCGGGCATGGTTTTTAATTTCTTCCAGATGCCTGCGGCAGACGATTGGGGAATGAATTTTACGTGTGCCTTTTGTTCCCATTCATTCATTGTCCAACGAGGGTCCCAAACGGCTTGCGGTTCGGGGCGGATGGTGATATAATTGCCGAATCGTTCGAGCTTTTGGAAGTCGCCACAGTCGAGCAATTCGTAGTCATTAAAGTTCTGGGGGGATAAAAATTTCATGCCGCAAACTTATAAAATGATGGTGGAATAAAATAGCATGGCTCGGAAGCCTCTTGATATTTCTATCAAGAGGCTTTTTCATTCCTTTCCTTTTCTTAATTTTGCTTCCTTAAATAATACGGTCAATGAATTCGACAATTAAACCTTTGCCTGTTTCTTTTGTCTTTTATAAAAATAATATGCAATGAAAAACCTTACCTCAACATTCCTTAGCTTGGCAATTATCCTGACAATTACTGGTTGCGCGAGCGACCCCAAAGCATCCTTCATATCAGATAAAGGTGCCTATAACAAAGGTGAAACAATTCATCTTAAAAATACTTCATCGGATGCTTATTCTTATATCTGGACGATGCCTGATGGCTCTACATTAACTTCTCAAAATGCCGATTATATGATTGATACCAACCAATCGTTTGGCAACCGAACTTTTACCCTTCAGGTATTCTCAAAAAATGGAAAGAAAAGTAATTCTGTTTCTAATTCAATTCCAGTTGAGATTGTCGCAATCATAAAAGATAGTGCAATTGAATGGGGAACAGCCATTAATACTAAAAGTCCGATTAATGATCTTTATATTTATTCTTTTTCCAATGGCAATAATTGGATATTGGAATTTTACAATTTTGATTACATTTCAGAATTATGGGAAGTGACAGCTGATGTTATTTTACCTGATTCGCATCCTCCAACTTCCAGTGGTTATTATTCTTTACAGTCCGATTCATCTAACCTATCAAATAATAGTGCAAGTGTGTTTATGCATTCTGGAAATCCTGATATGGGCTTCATTGGTCAAAACTGTAAATCATTATCCGGAACTCTTGCAATATATGTTAACAATGGGCATATTCAGGCAGTTTATAATAACATTGATGCAAAGCAAGACAGTTCAAGTACTATCATTAAAATGTCTGGTAATTTTGGCTGCAAGCAATAAACTCTCATAAACTCAATCGCTGTAGTTTTGGATCGGTACGAGGTGTAGAATCCCCTCCAATAAAATTTCAAGCCAAGCTAAAACCCTTTGCTTGATGTCCTGATGATTTCATTATTAAGATAAAAAATTAAAAATTTATCAATGCCGAATTTCAGGGTGGGATAAAAAAAGGGTGTCTGGTTTGTGTTAAATTTTTGGGCGGGATAAAAAATCGTTGGGATGCCGATGCCGGATTAATGTGCAGCCTAAAAAAACGTTGGGGATGGCATGCTATAAAGTTGGGTTGGTCATCATAGCCTATTTGATGCCATACCATAAAGTTGGGTTGGTCATCATAGCGTATTCTCCCCCGTGCTATAAAGTTGGGTTGGTCATCATAGCCTATTTACTACCATGCCATAAAGTTGGGTTGGTCATCATAGCCTATTTACTACCATGCCATAAAGTTGGGTTGGTCATCACAGCTTATTTACTACCATGCTATAAAGTTGGGTTGGTCATCATAACCTATTTGCTACCATGCCATAAAGTTGGGTTGGTCATCACAGCCTATCGAGGGGCATTATTCTGATTTTTAGCATCCAAAATTGTGATATTTCTACAAAATAAAATTTTAGAAACTGGTGCCCTCCCAATTTATTGCTACTATTGCAATCTTATAAATTAGAAATAAATGGAAGAAGAATTAAAAAATATCCGTGCTGCATGCGATAAAATCGAGAGCGAACTTCAGGAAGAAAAAATTAAATCCAGCCAGGAAAATTTTATCAATATTGAATTGCCGAAAGTGGTTTGTGATATTGTGGATTATCTGCAACCGCTTTTATTGCCCAACGAGGCGGCGGTTTATTGGTATCTTTTTAAGAATAGCATCGTCAAAAACAGGAGCAATGACATTCGGTTTTATGTTGCTGATTTGTGCAAGGATTTTGAAGTCATCAGTTCAGGAAGTGGGAGGGCGAAATTTTTAGGCTATCGCGCTGCCATGACAGCCATCGAGGGGCTGGAAGCTAAAGATGTAATCTGTCGAACAATCCAAAAAACGACCAAAAACGGGTATCAATATTCCGTTATGCTTCCTTCCGAAATCGCGATTTGCGTGGATAGAAAAAAGGTGATGGATAATCTGAAAAAAGGGTAGGGGAGAATTATTCGGGCTACTTTTGTTTCCGATAAGATTTATAGTTTTGGCACTTCATAAAATAAATAATTACTAACATAAAATAAAATAGAATGAAAAAAATGTACACCCTCCTGCTCGCCGTTTGCTGTTCAGGATTTACCATCTGCTGTTCAGGATTTACCATCCTGAATCCTGTAAAAACCATCACGGGGAATGACGCACAGCAACTGATTCGCGGAGCCGAACTAATCCGAACCAGCGATGTTTCGACCGTTCCCACATTCATCCAATTCCGTAAAGGATCAGAGGTCGCTATCGAGACTTTCGATAATTGGTTTCATGTAACTTTTAAGATAAATTCCGCTCTCGGCATGAAGTTATTAAGCACCGAAACAGATAAAATCGGGATGCAACATTACCGCTATCAAGAAACGCTCAACGGCTTCCCGATGGAAGGAACCATGCTGATCGTCCACACCAAAAACAACAAGGTTGTTTCAATGAATGGGATGTTTTTCGGAGCAGTAAGCAATGTTGCTGCTGTCGCTTCGCTCAATGAATCATCGGCTTTGCAAGTTGCTTTGAGATCCATGAATGCTGAAAGCTACCGTTGGGAATCGCAGCAAGACGAGGCTCAATTAAAATTAGAAACCGGCAATCCGAATGCGACCTATTACCCACATGGCGAATTGTTTTGTGCTCCGCTGAATGGCAACTTCCAAGCCGATAACTACCGACTGGCATACCGCTTCGATGTTTATGCCTCATCGCCTTTGAAACGGAGTTATATCTTTGTGGATGCAGCGAACGGAGCCATCGTTTTAGAGCAGAATAGAATCCTCGATGTCAATATTCAAGCTACCGCCATGACGGTTTATAGCGGAGCAAAAACAATGATGACCGATAGTACCGCAGGGCATTATCGTTTGAGAGAAACGGGTCGCGGCAACGGTATCGAAACGTATAACATGACGACCACCATGAATTACACCACCACCGATTTCACCAATGCCACCACCACCTGGAATAATGTGAATGCCGCACAAGACCAATATGCCACAGATGCACATTGGGGTGCCGAGAAGACGTATGATTTTTATGATTCCACCTTCAACAGGAACAGTATTGATAACCTTGGCTTGAAACTATTGTCTTATGTTCATTACAGCACGAATTACCTGAATGCTTTTTGGGATGGAACAAGGATGACTTATGGCGATGGCAGTGGAACATATAATCCTTTGACAGCCTTGGATATTACCGGACATGAGATTACACATGGCTTGACGCAATACACCGCAGCACTTGCCGGTGGCAACGAACCAGGAGCCATGAATGAAGGATTCAGCGATTGTATGGGGAATTCTATTCGGCACTTTGGCAAACAATCTACCACGATAGATTGGTTAATTGCAGATGAGATTGGCGGTGCCCCTTTCCGCGATATGAAGAACCCGAAGTCCTTGCAAAACCCCGATACATACCTTGGGCAATACTGGGATTTCGCTACCCAAGAGGTTCATCAAAATAGTACCATCCTTAGCCATTGTTATTACATCGTTACGATGAGAGACAGTGGCGTGAATGACAACACCGATACCTTCAACGTGGTGGGGCTGGGCATCGCGAAGGCAGAGGCAATCTGGTTTAGGATGCAAACCGTGTACCTATTCCCTAATGCACAATACGCCGATGCCAGAACCTATTCCATCCAAGCTGCGACAGACCTTTACGGGGCATGTACACCAGAGGTTATTACAGTTACCAATGCTTGGTATGCTGTCGGGGTGGGGGCTAAGTTCTCCCCTGTCGTTACCAGTAACTTCGCGACCATTCAGCAGAGTTCCTGTAGCCTACCTGATGCGGTGATGTTTACCAATACCAGTTCTAATGCCGGTACATTCCTTTGGCATTTTGGTGATGGCGATACCAGCACTGCTGCTCATCCTACTCATATCTACAATACTGCCGGCACATTCACGGTGGAGTTATTCGTGGATGGAGGTACCTGCGGCACTGATTCTTTGATTCGTGTGGATTACATCACCATTAATCCTCCTGCACAGCCTACGGTTACTTCTCCTGATACCATCAACTGCGGAGACTCCCTTTTACTTACCGCTAATGGTCCTTTAGTTCAGTATTGGTATCATCAACCGACGGGAGGCAGTGTGATAGATACCGGAGCCACCTTCCAAACACCTCCCCTGAATGGCAGCACTACCTATTATGTGGCTACGACCATCGCGAATGCGAATGTGTTTGACACTCCGCACGACAGTGCATTGGGTGGGGGTAGTTTTAATAATTATGACCACTATATTTTCTTCGATGTGAATGCTCCATGTACCTTAGTTTCTGTGAAAGTATATGCACAGGGTACTGGCGATCGCATTGTGAGGCTATATGATCCTGCTGGCAACTTAATAGATTCCGTCATCGCTAATCTTCCTATCGGGGAGAGCCGTATTACCCTCAACTTCCCATTGATTACTGCCCCTGGTTATACTATTTCTTGCGAAGGCAACGTCCATTTATACCGTAATTCCCAGGGGGCGGTTTATCCTTATACCGATCCTTCCGGTTCTATTTCTATTACTGGCAACGATGCTGACCAAACCCGTTTCTATTTCTATTATGATTGGGAGATTAGCCCTGCGCCATGCACCAGTGCTCGTGTACCAATCGTGGTGGTCGTGAATAATGGCGTTACCCCGTCTTTTACTTCTGTTCAAAGCTCCTTAACTTATACTTTTACGAATACTTCTACCAATTCTACGACATGGAACTGGAGTTTTGGTGATGGGGATACCTCCACGATGCAAAATCCGGTGCATACCTACCTCGCGTATGGCACTTACCACGTTACATTAAGAGTGTCGAATGGTAGTTGTACCGATTCGGTTACCGAGACGATTGTGATCAGCAATGTCGGTATCAGCACGTTCGACAACAGCGTTTCATTCAGCATCTTTCCGAACCCGGCGAATGATTTTTTGACCATCGAACTCCAACTTTCCGCCGTTACCTCCCCGTTCTCCATTAAAATAATGGATATGGTTGGGCAAATTATGGCATCGAATACCATCCATCCTACGGTCGGGCAAAACGTATTCAATATGAATATCGGCAGCCTGCCGCAAGGAATCTATATCTTGGAAATGGAGGGCGCGAACGGGAAAATGGTGAAGAAGATCGTCAAAGAATAACCTCCCGCCAGTGATGTTTTTGCCGCTGGCAGTGATGTTTTGTTCAAGCCCTTTGATGTTTTTATCGTCGGTTTTGATGTTTTTATCGTTGCCTTTGATGTTTTTATCGATGATTGGCGGCAATACTTGATGTTTTTATGGGAGGCTGTGGGGGAGTACAGGGAATAAATTATCGCCTCTTATATTGCATTATTCTCTCAGAGTGAATCCTGAATGGCAATCTCCAATCAGGAATAAAGAATGTCGCATCGCCTCCTTGCGAAGCCCTTATCAGTGATAAAAAAAGGATAAAAAGCGATGACCACATCCCTGCCCATCCCAAAAACGGGTAACGCATCGGTTTTGCTCGCCGCCGCTATGGGATAAAAATTCAGTTCCTTAAAATAACTGGCATTCCCCCAAATAAATACTTCCCAAAAAGTTAGTTTTGCACGGTATAACTTAAAATTATGATGATGAAACAACTGATAGAATGCGTTCCCAACTTCAGCGAAGGGAACGATATGAATGTAATTAACCAAATCGCTGACGCCATCCGGTCAATAGAAGGCGTAAAACTCCTTAATGTAGATCCCGGCAAGGCTACCAACCGCACTGTTATGACGATGGTCGGACCGCCAGCACAAGTTATCGAAGCCGCCTTCGCAGGGATTATGAAGGCTGCCGAATTAATTGATATGACCAAGCATAAAGGTGAACATCCTCGCATGGGTGCTACCGATGTATGCCCTCTGATTCCCGTTGCCGGCATCACCATGGAGGAAACAGCGGCTTACGCCAAGAAACTTGGGCAACGGGTCGGAGAAGAATTGGGAATTCCTGTCTATCTTTATGAGGCTGCTCAAAGTAATGAAGAACGGAAGAACCTGGCTATCATTCGCCACGGGGAATATGAGGGCTTCGCGAAGAAAATCATGCTGCCGGATTGGCAACCCGACTATGGTGCTGCTGTATTTAATGCGAAATCAGGGGCAACCGTCATAGGAGCGAGAGACTTCCTGATAGCCTACAATGTGAACCTCAATACCAAGTCCGTCAAACGAGCTAATTCCGTAGCTTTCGACATTCGGGAGGCAGGACGCGTGAAGCGTATCGGTGATCCTGTATCAGGTGCCATCGCTAAAGATGAACATGGCAATGAAATACGCATTCCCGGCAAGCTGAAAGGCGTAAAAGCCATCGGATGGTACATAGCGGAATACGGCATCGCGCAAGTTTCGATAAATATTACCAACTTCCGTGAGACGCCTCTGCATATTGTTTTCGAGGAAGCCAATAAAAGTGCCACCGACCGCGGTTTACGTGCTACAGGATCGGAATTGGTAGGTTTAATTCCGCTATCTGCCATGATAGATGCCGGAAAATATTTCCTTCACAAGCAAGGCTTGTCCTCAGGGGTTTCAGAGAAAGAACTGATCCATATCGCGGTCAAGTCAATGGGGTTAGATGAGCTATCTCCGTTCAATGCCGAGGACCGCATTATCGAATACCAGTTGCAGAAAGATAGTGTGAATAACAAATTAGCCTCCATGACCCTCGCTTCCTTTGCTAATGAAACAGCCTCCGATTCTCCTGCTCCTGGTGGTGGCTCTATTGCGGCATATATCGGGGCATTGGGAATATCGTTAGCGACGATGGTAGCGAATCTTTCGGCAGGCAAGAAAGGATGGGAGCATCGTGTAGTAGAATTTTCTGCTTTTGCAGAGCAAGGACAAAGGCTCAAGGATACCTTGCTTCATCTTTTGGATGAGGATACGGTCGCGTTTAATAAAATTATGGAAGCCTTCTCCCTGCCGAAAGGCAATGAAGAAGAAAAGATCGCTCGTAAGGCAGCCATTCAAGCAGCTACCAAATACGCCATCGAGATTCCTTTCAAGGTTATGGAAAATGTGTTCGCCTCGATGGAAATCATCAAGGCGATGGCAACAAATGGCAACCCTAATTCCGTTAGCGATGCCGGTGTAGGAGCTTTGTGTGCACGGTCTGCGGTAATGGGTGCCTTCCTCAATGTAAAAATTAATGCTGCCAGCTTAGATGATAAAGAGTATGTAAAAGATATTCTCGAAAAAGGCGCTATCCTTGAACAACAAGCAATATCTCTGGAAGCGGAAATCCTTGCCGTTGTATCGGATAAGATAAAATAAAATAGAAGCCTTACTTGAAACGATACCCTCATCAAAACGTACAATAATTAACTTTACTAAAACGAGAGTAACATGGTACGCCGCGATACAAAATCATATAGAATCAGGTTTAATAGGTTCATCTATTTTTTTCCGTTCCAGTTGCTTACCGTTCTCATCAAAAGGAACTACCTGTTTCTATTGTATTGGATTGTTCTGTTCTGCTTTATTCTTAATAAAATTGGCGTTAAATACGGTATCCCTTATCTCTTCCTCGACCCCGAATATCTTGGTAAGGTGGACTTCTGGTCTATGTTCGTCATCGGGCTTGCTACGGGGGCTGTCATTATGGCATTTAATATCTCCAGTTATATTATCAATGCTCGCCGCTTCCCTTTCCTGGCAACCCTTTCAAAGCCTTTTTATAAGTTCACGGTGAATAATTCCATTGTCCCAATAGCTTTCATCATCGTGTATCTGGTAAACTTTATTTCTTTTCAGATGAACAATGAATACAAAGATATTTCCGACATATTATTCAAGGTGGCGGGCTTCTTTTCAGGGATATTGGGAATTGTCATCACCACTATTATTTACTTTTCATCCACCAACAAGGATATTCTTTCTTATGGTGCCACCCCTGCCGAACATCCTTCGTTTGGTAGCTTTGAAGAGTATGAAAAAAGTAAACCTCAAGATAAAAATATAGATCAAGGAATCCATATTAAATGGCGCATCGAAACCTATCTAAGCAACTTCCGGCAAATACGTTTGGTTCGGGGAACAGAGCATTACGATGCCAAGACGCTTGCTAAGGTTTATCAGCAAAATCATCGTAATGCTTTTATCTTTGAGTTTACCTCCGTGGTATTGATATTAAGCATCGGATTATTTAAGGAAGTTCCCTTCTTCAGGATTCCTGCCGGGGCAAGCATCATGTTGATTTTATCCATCCTTATCATGCTTGGCAGTGCCATAAGGTATTGGCTGAAGGGATGGGCAATACCGATGGTGATAGGGGCTTTTATTATCATCAGTATTTTATCTGGTAGGTCATTCTTTGCCAAGATTAACTCGGCTTACGGCTTGGATTATGGACATAAATCTACTCCTTATAATATCTCGGATATAGATCAACTCCAGCATAAATTCAACGATGCGGATATTAAAAACACATTACTTACCTTAGAGAAGTGGAAGGACAAAAACACCTTGTCTCCAACCGAAAAACCGAAGATGATATTCATTGATGTAAGTGGTGGCGGATTGCGATCTGCACTATGGACATTCCATGTATTGAGCATGGCGGATAGCATGATGAATGGCAGGCTTTTGAAGAATACTATGGTCATCAGCGGGGCTTCTGGCGGGATGATCGGTGCCAGTTATTTCCGAGAATTGTTTTACCGCCATTTGTTTACTTCTACCAATACGAAGCAACGGTATTTCTATGAATCAAAAATAAGTAAAGACCTCTTAAACCCTATCGCTTTCTCGATTGTGGTGAATGATTTATTAGTGAGCATAGAGAAATTTAAAGATGGTACTTATGAATATAAAAAAGACAGGGCGTATGCCTTCGAAAAAACATTAAATGAAAACACCGATTTCGTGATGGATAAACGATTAAAAGACTACCAATATGCCGAAGCCAATGCCGAAATACCGATGATGATTTTCTCCCCGACCATTGTTGAAGATGGCAGAAGATTATTGATTTCTCCACAAAATATTTCTTATCTTATCAACACCAATCTCCACAACCATCTTACCTTTAACCCACTTCAGGATGGCGTAGAATATACCAGATTATTAAAAGACCACGACCCGATGAATACGAAATTCATGAGCATCATCCGCATGAATTCTACCTTCCCGTACATCCTCCCAAATGTGTCCCTGCCGACCAAACCAGTGATGGACGTTATGGATGCCGGCGTACGCGATAATTTCGGGATGAAAACATCCATCAAATTTCTCTACGTTTTCAGAGAATGGATCGCTAAAAATACCAGCGGCGTCATCTTTCTCCAAATTCGAGACACCTACAAACAGAGCCCTCTCGAGGAATCTGATGAACGCGGATTGCTCCACAGTATCTTCACGCCGCTGGGCACTATTTACAGTAATTACATGAAGTTTCAAGACTATTCTTTCGATGAATATATGCAATATTCCTCCGCCTGGTTTCCGAATAAAATAGATTGGATAACCTTCCAATTACCTTATTCCAAAGAACAGGTTTCGATGAATTGGCATCTTACTACGAAGGAGAAAATTATCATTACCCAAAGCACCCAATATCAGGTCAATCAGGCAAATCTTGACAAACTCAAAACCTTGTTAGATACTGATAAATAAGAACTTCGGTTTTAAGAAATAAGCAATAAAGCGAAAGACCTAAAAACCCTGTTTTAGCAACTATTACAATTCGGTTTTTACCTAAAAATTGATTCTTGATACGTTTCGCTTTTGGAACTATGATCGAAAATTAAGTTCCGCTAAATTCCGATTATTGCTATTAAGCCAATAACGAATTTCCACAAGATTCCTAATACTCCTATTCTATTATTAGTAGCGTTTCTCCAGATTCTTAATACTGCTATTCTATTCAAAATCCATTTTCGCTTTAATATCATTAATGAAGTACAGTGGAAACTACAGTATGGAATGGACTTCATTAATGAAGCATGATAAAAACTTTAGTTTTGTTTGAACTTCATTAATGAAGTACGATAAAAACTGTGGTTTTGATAAAACATCAATAATGAAGTACAAGGAATACTTTAGTTTTGTTTGTACTTCATTAATGAAGTCCATTCCATACTGTAGTTTCCACTGTACTTCATTAATGATATTAAAGCGAAAATGGATTTTGAATAGAATAGCAGTATTGGAAATCTCCTGGAAAT
>CAIMUP010000041.1 GCA_903844645.1 uncultured Bacteroidota bacterium | reverse complement strand
GGTCTTCCACTGTTAGCTCAAGGTCTTCCACTGTTAGCTCAAGGTCTTCCACTGTTAGCTCAAGGTCTTCCACTGTTAGCTCAAGGTCTTCCACCGTACGGTAAAATGGAATTTCGCGTGCGAAAAATGAAATTTCGCGTGCGAAAAATGGAATTTCGCGTGCGAAAAATGAAATTTCGCGGCTGTAAAATGATGCCATCATTCAATAAATGTATTCTAAATCATACAATTACATATAAATTTATTTAAAAATGAAAAAAATGAAGATTTTTGAGACTGCGAAAGCTTACAAGACGTTTCTTAGGAAACACAAAAGTGAAAACGGCTACACGAATAGCCAGATAAGGATAATCGTTCTCCTTATGTTCCCTGCAAAAGATGTAGATTTTAACACCTACGTCAACGCCGTTCAGGGTTATTTGACGCCTGCGGCGCAAACGAGGCTGCATATTGACTCGGTTAAATTCGGTGTTTTTGCCACATTAATGGGCGGTCCTGCCATTCCCGGTGGCACCCCTCCAGGAACCAATAGTACGCCGCATACTTGGAATTATGTGTATCCGCTTGAGAAAAATTCTGCCACTTTTACGCATCCTTTGCAGGATGAAAAAGTTCTTATCGAAGGACAGTTAAAGGTTGCAATCCGTAACATGTGGACGGATGTTCCTGATAGCGTAATTACGATTACCGACACGACCGTGCTGCACCTTGTCAAGAGAGCCGACCATGCCGATCCGACTCCTGAACCAGAGAAAATTGATGTCTTGGTGAAAATCGCTTTAGACCCTGTCGGCGGGGGAAACGTATGGTGCGATTTTACTAAGATGACCGGCGGCGGAGGCAAATTAAATGATTTTGTTCAGATAGAAATCGCCTATTCATTAATCCCTATTAATGCTGTCCCACCCGTTCCTTCCCCAGCGACTTCTGCGCAATGCACCAACCACCTGACTGTTTCTACCTCTCATTATCTTTTGGAATTAGGCGAGGTAGCGATGGGGATGAAATTGGTACTTTTTGCCCGTTGGGTATATGTGAAACATCCGAAACAATCAGGAGCTTATGGAGTAAGCGTGCCTACGACAGTTGTATAAATTGAACAGAAGACCTTCAAGGTTTTCACAACCTTGAAGGTCTTTTTTTTACCTGAATAAAGAATAATAAATTAGAAATAATGCCACACAGAAAACTAAATCGTCCCCTGAACGTCCTCCTCGCCGAAGACGATAAAGATTATCGCTTCCTTTTTGAACAAGCATTGAAGGAAATACCAGTTCCTACCCGCCTCGCCATGGTCGAGAATGGGGAAGATTTAATGGAGTATCTGATAGAACATGCCTTGCATCTGCCCGATTTGCTTTTCCTCGATTTGAGTATGCCCCGCAAGACAGGTTTTGAATGTCTGTCCGAGATAAAAGGAAACGAACTGCTGAATGACCTGCCGGTGGTGGTCCTGACGGTCTCCTTGCCGAATGATATTGGCTATGAATTGAGCATGGAGAAGATGCTGAATGAACTGGGAGCGCAGGATTATATCCGCAAGCCCCATGATTTTGAGATGCTCAAAAAAGCCATTCACAATGCGCTCATCATGGCGGTAGAGAAAAAGAATAAGAAATAAACTAAAAACTATAAATCATGAATAAAAAACACCTGAACATCCTGCTCGCAGATGACGATTCGGATGATCGTAACTTCTTTAAAGATGCGTTGAAAGAATTGAAGAATGACGCGAAACTTACCACCGTGAATGACGGCGAAGAACTGATGAAATACCTTTCTGATCATGCTGAAGAGTTGCCCGATGTCCTTTTTCTTGACATTAATATGCCGCGAAAGAATGGCTTCGATTGTCTGGCTGAAATTAAAAAGAATGAAACGCTGAAAACCTTGCCGGTGGTCATGTTTTCAACATCCAACTCGCAGGAGAAGATAAATTTTACCTTCCAAAGCGGGGCTCATGTTTATGTTCACAAGCCTAATGAATTTGTACAACTCGTCAAGGTTATTCACCATGCAATACAAATTACGACCGAGAAACTTTTTTCCAACAGTAACCTGAAATATATACTAAACGCATGAGTTTAAAACCACTAAATATTCTGCTTGCCGATGATGATATGGACGATTGCATTTTCTTCCGCGAGGCTTTGGATGAATTGCTCTTGACGACGCATCTGACCACGGTGCATGATGGCGAACAACTGATGATTTATCTTAACGAAACTTCCCGCGAACTTATTGATGTGTTGTTCCTGGATATTAATATGCCCCGCAAAAATGGCTTTGAAGTTTTAGAAGAAATTAAACAAAACGAGAAGCTGAAAGACCTGCCTGTAATTATTTTCTCGACCTCCTACGAGCAGGAAGTGGTGAACTCGCTGTATGAAAACGGGGCACATTATTTCATTCGCAAGCCTTCGGAATTTGCGCAGTTCAAGAAGATTATTTATCATACTTTATTGCTCATTGTGCAAGGAAGTATTTCACAACCATAGAGAGCAAATTTTGTGCTCACGGTGGATAATAGTTCAATGGATTAGAGAATAAATTTATAATAAAAGAAATTAATAATAACTGATTATGGCTAAAGTAAAAGAATTGGAAGAAGATGCATTAACCATCGCCCGTAAAGAAATTGCCTCTCAAAAGGATGCAAACGTAAAGTTGGTTGCGGAATTAATTTTGGTTCGCAAAGAACTTGCCTTTCAGGATGAAGAAAAGGGAAAACGGGCTGCGGAATTGGGCACTGCGAACATAGAACTTGCCTATCAAAAGGAAGAAAAAGGCAAGCGGGCAGCGGAGTTGGGCATCGCCAATATTGAACTTGCTTATCAGGAAGAAGAGAAAGAAAAACGAGCTGCCGAGTTAGGGATTGCTGATAAAGAACTTGCTTATCAGGATGAAGAAAAAGGAAAACGGGCGGAAGAATTAGGTATTGCCAATATAGAACTTGCGTATCAGGATGAAGAAAAAGGAAAACGGGCGGAGGAATTAATCATTGCCAATAAAGAACTTGCATTCCAAAACGAAGAGAAAGAAAAACGGGCGGAAGAATTAATCATTGCCAACAAAGAACTTGCATTCCAGAATGAAGAGAAAGAAAAACGGGCGGAAGAATTGGGCATAGCCAATAAAAAATTGGTCTTTGAAAATAAAGAGAAAGAAAAGCGAGCAGCCGAATTGGGCGTGGCGAATAAAAAATTGGTCTTTGAAAATGATGAGAAAGGAAAACGAGCGGCAGAATTAGTCATTGCCAACAAAGAATTGGTTTTTCAAAATGATGAGAAAGAAAAACGGGCAGCAGAGTTAGTCATTGCCAATAAAGAACTTGCCTTGCAAAGTGAAGAGAAAGAAAAAAGGGCGGCAGAAAGAGGCGAGCGAACAGAGGAATTAATCATTGCTAATAAAGAGCTTGCCTTTCAAAATGAAGAAAAAGAGAAACGGGCGGCAGAGTTAGGTGTGGCGAATAAAAAATTGGTTTTTGAAAATGAAGAGAAAGAAAAACGTGCTGCGGAATTGGTCATTGCCAATAAAAAATTGGGCTTGGAAAGTGAAGAAAAAGAACGACGTGCAACAGAACGGGGCAAGCGTGCAGAGGAATTAGTCGTTGCCAATAAAGAACTTGCCTTTCAGAATGAAGAGAAAGAAAAACGGGCGGCAGAGTTGGTCATTGCCAATAAAAAATTGGCTTTTGAAAATGATGAGAAAGAGAAACGGGCTGCGGAATTAGGCATTGCTAATAAAAAATTGGCTTTTGAAAATGAAGAGAAAGAAAAACGTTCAGATGAATTAGGCGTTGCGAATAAAGAACTTGCTTTTCAGAATGAAGAGAAAGAAAAACGGGCAGCTGAATTAGTCATTGCCAACAAAGAATTGGCGTTTCAAAATGATGAAAAAGAGAAGCGGGCTGCGGAATTAGGCGTGGCGAATAAAAAATTGGTCTTTGAAAATGATGAGAAAGAAAAGCGGGCAGCAGAGTTAGGCGTGGCGAATAAAGAACTTGCTTTTCAGAATGAAGAAAAAGAGAAGCGGGCTGCGGAATTAGGTGTGGCGAATAAAGAACTTGCCTTCCAAAATGAAGAGAAAGAAAAGCGCGCGGAAGAGTTGAGTATCGCGAATAAAGAGTTGTTGGCGTTCACATATATTTCCAGTCACGATTTGCAAGAACCGCTTCGGAAGATACAAACCTTCGTGAGTATTATATCTTCAAAAGAGGATAAAAATCTTACGGAGAATGGGAAATATAATTTTCAAAGAATCCAATTGGCAGCAGGACGGATGCAGTTGCTGATTGACGATTTGCTTGCCTTCTCACGCATCGCCACCACCGAATTGAAGTTTGAAAAGACCGATCTCCATTTAATTATAGAAGAAGTAAAAGCCGAGCTAAAAGATACCATTTCAGAGAAACATGCAACCATCGAAGCCATCGAACTATGCGAAGCTAACATCATTCCATTTCAGTTTCGCCAATTGATGTATAATCTGATTAGTAATGCTCTCAAGTTTTCTAATCCAGATAAACCTTCTCACATAATTATCACAAGCAGAATAGAAAAAGGGAGTACGTTAGATAACGAAAAACTTTCGCCAGGAAAGAACTATTGCCATATTACCATTAAGGATAATGGCATTGGCTTCGAACCGCATTTCAGCGAACGGATTTTTGGAGTATTCCAGAAACTCCATAGCAAAGAAACTTATGCTGGAACTGGCATTGGGCTTGCCATTGTAAAAAAGATTGTAGAGAATCATAACGGCATCATCACCGCAACAAGCGAGCTGAAAAAGGGTGCCACGTTTGATATTTATATTCCGGCTAACTAAGAAATAATACCAAAGGGTTAAATCAAATGTTATCAGCAATTCACCCAGCTCCGATTGAAGGTACACAATATTAATTTTTTAAAATAAATTTAGACACAAATGAGATATATCTTTCTTGCTGATGACGATGCTGATGATTGCACATTCTTTGAAGAGGTACTACAGGATTTGCCCGTTCAGGCACAACTTACCATTGTAAATGATGGCGTAGAGTTAATGAAAACATTGGATGAAACCGTATTCGAGCCACCGCCACCGCATGTTATTTTTCTTGACTTAAACATGCCTCGTAAAAACGGTTTTGAATGTTTGGACGAAATCAGGCAAAACCCCAGATTCAAAGAAATCCCTGTTGTAATATTTTCAACTTCTGATAACAATGAGACAGTTGATAAAACTTACAATCAGGGTGCCAACCATTATATCCGTAAACCCGGTTCACATGCGGCTTTAAAAAAAGTAATTGCAACTGTATTAGACCTTGAGTTATGGAAGCAACCAACCAAAACTCCAAGAAGCAAATTTCTTTTGATGCTTTAATTTTTCCGAGTAAAAATAATAATCATGATTAAAAAAGATCAACATACCTGGATAAAAGTTATTTTCCTTTTTGGAATTGTGGCGTTGCTGGTGATTTCTTTCATGTCTTATATAAGAATAAATAACCTTATTGCCGAGTCCGAATGGGTTGATCATACACAAGCCGTAAAGTTAGAACTTGATAAAACTTTTTCTGTTCTTACAGAAGTAGAATCAAACCAGCGTGGATACTTGCTAACGAAGGATAGTGCTTTTCTCCTCCCCATTTTTACTGCTAACACCAATCTTAATTTGCATATTGATAGCATCGAATCACTCACAAAAGACAATCCATCGCAACAACAAAATGTAATCGAATTGCGAACCCTTGTTTTTAAAAGATTGGATTATCTCAAAAAGATTTTAGATGATGCTCCAGTTTCAACCATCACTACACAAAGGTGGTTAAGTGGCAAAGCATTAATGGATGATGTGAGCAAACAAATCACTAAAATGCAAAACGAGGAAAACAAACTGCTCACAGTTCGTTCGGCATCATTAAATAAATCAAACACCGCAACTCCATTGCTTATCCTTTTATCAATTATCGGTTCAATCATAATTATGGGGGCAGCATATTTCAAAATAATTCGGGATCTAAAAATAGCAGACAAACTTAAATTTAATCTTGAAAAGAAAAATGAGGAACTGATAGAGTCAAATAAAGAACTTGAATCATTCAACTACATATCAAGCCACGATTTGCAAGAGCCGCTACGACAAATACAAAACTTTACATCCCGTCTCATTACTAATGAACAAGAAAACCTTTCTGATAAGGGGAAAAATTATCTGGAGAAGGTGAACAATGCCGCCAACCGTATGCAAACTCTCATTGCAGATTTGCTTGCATATTCACGCGCCAAAACCGGAGAACGAAAATTTGAAATCACAGACCTCAATACTATAGTTGAAGATGTAACAACAGAATTTAAAGAAATCATTGACGAGAAACACGCAACAATAGAAGTAGGTGAAATGTGCGATGTAAATATTATCCCTTTTCAGTTTCGCCAACTCATGCACAACATCATCGGCAACGCACTTAAATTTTCCAATCCTGATATACCGCCTCATATAAAAATAAGCAGTTGCAATATTAAATACAGCAAATTAGATGATGCAAAGCATACTCTTGGAAAAGAATATTGTCACATTAGCATTGCCGACAATGGCATTGGCTTTGAACCACAATATAAAGACCGCATCTTTGAAGTATTCCAACGCTTGCACGACAAAGAAAAAATCAACGGCACAGGCATAGGGCTTGCTATTGTGAAAAAGATTGTAGAGAATCATAACGGTATTATCACAGCCACCAGTGAGCTGAAGAAGGGAGCCACGTTTGATATTTATATTCCGGCTAACTAAGAATATTTAATTCTTGCAATAAAATAAAAAAGCGGTGTATAACGCATCGCTTTTTTTATTTCATATACTCGTTTTATGATAACGACCTTTTGGGAATTGCAATAAAACTATCATCATTAAAAAGCCGAATATTTTTATTAGTTTTGCAGCCGATAAAAAAATAAGGAATGTTCATAACAGATTATATAAGCGATGTTTTCCGTGGGCTGAAATCCCTGGGCAAAGGGATGAAGATGACGGGGTATTATTTCACCCATCACAAAGAAATTATCACACAGCAATATCCCGAAAACAAAGCATCACTGCACTTGCCCGAACGGTTTCGAGGCGAAGTCGTAATGCCCCATGATGCTAACAATGAACATACCTGTACGGGCTGCCAGGCGTGTGAAATCGCTTGTCCGAATGGGACGATTAAGATAATTACGAAGATGGAAGTTTTGGAGGATGGCAAGAAGAAAAAGCGGATTGATAAGTTTGTTTATAACCTTGCGATGTGTACGATGTGTAATCTTTGTATTGAATCTTGTCCGTCGGATGCTATTAAGATGGCGCAGGATTTTGAGCATAGTACGTTTGACAGAACGAAGCTGGTGAAGGTGCTGAATAAGGCTGATTCACGGTTAATGGATGGTGTTGAATAAACGGCTATGAGTATTACTTTAGTCATATATTATTTGCTCGCTGCCATGATTTTGGTTTGCGGATCTCTTTCCGTTACTTCAGGGAAGATTTTTCGTGCAGCGGTTTATTTATTAGGGAGTTTGATTGGAATTGCTGGATTGTTTTTCTTGTTGGAGAATGAGTTTATCGCTGCCGTGCAGATTGTTGTTTATGTGGGTGGAATCGTAGTGTTGATTATATTTTCAATCTTCCTTACACATAAGTCGGGTGAAGAAATGAAGATGCCTTCTACCCAGCGAAAGATTGCTGGGTTTGTGGCTGCTTTTATTGGATTCTTTCTTGCGCATTTCTTAATTCATCATAACGAATTTGTCGCAACCAACAACCCAAAGATTGAACAAAGTGTAATGAATATCGGCTCACAAATGCTGGATACAAATAAATTTGGATTTGTATTGCCATTTGAGGTGGTGAGTATGTTATTGTTAGCCGCGATGATAGGAGCTATTGTGATTGCCATTAAAGTAAAACCCAAAGAATAATTATCATGACCGAAATACCTTTACAACATATCCTTTTCTTAAGTACTGCGCTGTTCTTCATTGGTGTCTATGGCTTCTTCACGAGGAAAAATATGATCACGATGCTGATGTCAGTGGAGTTGATTTTGAATAGTGTGAACATCAACTTTATTGCTTTCAATAAATATCTTTTTGCTGATAAACTTGATGGGATTTTCTTTACAATATTTATCATCGTTATTGCTGCTGCCGAAGCTGCTGTTGCGATTGCAATTATCATCAATCTTTATCGAAGCCATAAGTCTATTGATGTTGATGAGACTAATGAAATGAAGTATTAATATGATGGACGGGAAATTTATATCGCTGATTGTTCTGCTACCTTTATTCAGTTTTTTAATATTGGGATTGTTTGGAAGGAAGACTTTTAAAACCTTCTCCGGAATCATTGGAACGACTTCCATCTTTGCTTCTGCAATGATTGCTTTTATTACGGCTTATCAATATTTTTTTGTTGTCGGACAGACGAATGGAGTTTATCAAAAGATCATTGCAATGAAGCATGTTTGGTTACAGTTCTCCCCGAATGTTTCGATTGATATGGGGATTATTCTGGATCCGATTTCGGTGATGATGATTGTTGTGGTTACGTTTATTTCCTTGATGGTTCACATCTATAGTCTGGGATATATGAAGGGCGAGGAGCGGTTCTCTGTTTATTATGCTTTCCTTTCGCTGTTTACATTTTCGATGCTTGGTTTAGTGTTGGCTTGCAACATATTTCAGATCTATATTTTCTGGGAATTAGTTGGGGTATCTTCTTTTCTTTTGATTGGATTCTATTACGATAAACCATCTGCAGTTGCGGCTTCCAAGAAAGCTTTTATTGTAACTCGCTTTGCTGATTTGGGATTTTTGATTGGGATATTAATTCTCTCCTTCAATGCAGAAACATTAGACTTTGAAACATTGATTTCTCGTTTGACTGATCCTAACTCAGAGTATCTTCACAGAATTGTTTCCGCATCTTTCCTTGGAGCAAGTGCATTGACTTGGGGATTAGTTTTAGTATTCATGGGAGGTGCTGGTAAGTCAGCAATGTTCCCGTTACACATCTGGTTGCCAGACGCAATGGAAGGACCAACACCAGTTTCAGCATTAATCCATGCTGCTACGATGGTTGTTGCGGGAGTTTATTTGGTGGCACGATTATTCCCTATATATGCTCTATCATGTCCGGCAGCATTGCATGTGGTGGCTTATGTAGGAATCTTTTCTTCAATGTTTGCAGCGATTATTGCTTGCACACAAACTGATATTAAACGAGTGCTTGCATACTCTACCATGTCGCAAATTGGGTTTATGATGTTTGCGCTTGGCGTATCGAGTTATGGTGGCGAAAACGGACTTGGATACATGGCTTCGATGTTTCATTTATTCACTCATGCAATGTTCAAGGCGTTGTTATTTCTTGGTGCCGGTGCGGTGATTCATTATGTTCATTCCAATGAGATGAAGGACATGGGCGGCTTGCGGAAGTTGATGCCGATTACGCATCTTACTTTCCTGATAGCTTGTCTTGCGATTGCTGGTATTCCGCCGTTTGCGGGGTTCTTTAGTAAAGAAGAAATTCTTGCTGCTGCCTTCGCTTCCAACCCTGTGATATTTTATCTTGCCATCGCCACTGCGGGGCTCACAGCGTTTTATATGTTCCGACTTTACTTTTCAATCTTTTGGAATAAAGCAGAATTCAAATCGCATTCAAGACACGATTCTCACGATGAACATCATGGCGAAGGATCAAGTTCAATGCTGATTCCATTAATCATTCTTGGCATCTGTTCTATCGGAGTTGGGTTTATTCCTTTCGGAAATTTTGTTTCATCAGATGGTGTTGCATTGCATACCGAATTCCATCCGACATTTTCCATTGCACCGGTATTGATTGCCTTGGCGGGGATTCTTTTGGCGATGACATTCTACAAGAAGGAAAATGAAAAGCCGAATCGTCTTGCCGCATCCTTCAAAGGAATCTATACATCGGCATACCACAAGTTTTACTTCGATGAGATTTATTTATTCATCACACAGAAAGTAATCTTCAATCTTATCGGCAGACCGGCAGCCTGGTTCGACAGGAATATTGTTGATGGCATGATTAATCTTATTGGCGAAATCACGCAAGAAATATCCACACTCATCCGCGGCATACAATCAGGCAGAGTGCAGAATTATGCTATCTACTTCTTCTGTGGCATCATCGGATTTGCAGTATTGTTTATCTACTTTTGGAAATAAGATTGCAAGGAATCATTTATGAGGAAAGTTGTCATTAATTAAATAAAATTATCTTTACCCCCGAAATGAATACGATTATTCCATACCAAATTTCTCCCTGCCAAGTGCGGGATGGCGGAATTATCCGTTTTGGCGGCACTCACAACTCACTTGGCGGCACTCACAACTCACTTGGCGGCACCCGCAACTCACTTGGCGGCACTCACAACTCACTTGGCGGCACCCGCAACTCACTTGGCGGCACCCACAACTCACTTGGCGGCACCCACAACTCACTTGGCGGCACCCACAACTCACTTGACGGCACCCACAACTCACTTGGCGATACCCACAACTCTGCTGTCAATACTTTTTTTAAAGATAATTCTGCCGTTTATAGTCTTGATTCTATAATTTCTAAAATAAATATTAACTAATTAATTTACTAAAGTATGCCAAAAAGATTTGATGATTACATTCCGCGCGACGAAGCCGCGGCTAAGTTATGGTATGAGTTTGAGGTAGCGAATATTGACGCGATGGGTGCCGCCATGGGAATGAGCGGACCGGATATCCTCGCATACAAGAATTTCTGCCTTGCTCAAATTGCCCTGATTGATGCCGTCATCGCCGCCAAAGCCGCGCTGGCTGCCGCTGTGGAGGCGAAAAAAACAGGTTCTGTAACGAACAAAGCCGGTATTCGCGCTGGTGCAGGAAAAGCGAAAAAAAATACCCTTTACTCACCTGCAAAGGGTGCTGCTTTGAAAATTGTTGACACACACGTAACGCTTGATTTTAGCGACTTCACCCCTATCCTTGAATACAAAGTGTATACCGGTTATGTACGGTTGAAATTTGATTTCCACGGACTCGAAATGATGAATGTTTATTGCCGCTTAAAAGGTACTACCGCTTGGGTAAAAATCGCTGTCGTTTCTCATTCACCATTTGATGATCATCGCCCGATTTTTCAGCCTGCGCCGCTTCCAGCCGTTCAGTTGCTTAGTGAAGCTCGCGAGTATATGATTATCGGTGTCATGGATGATGAAGAAGTAGGGAATGCATCAGCGATTCGTGAGGTAGTTTTTGGTGGATAAAAGAACAAGATTTTAATAAACTAAAAGCCCCCCGGTATGGTATCGGGGGGCTTTCGTTTTTTTTATGAGTTTAAGATTTATGGTTTAAACCTCCTTTAATTACGGTTTGGTGTAGGTCGCCAGGTAATGCCAATCGTTGCTGCCGTTATGCACCCAGTAATCAATAATGATATTCACCGGAGCGGCAGCACTCGTAACATGGCACTGCGGGAAGTACACATAGTTGCCATTATCCAAAATGTTGGAGCCGCCCAACGATTCGCCACCAATCATAAAGAAACTCGTGCCGCCATCGTATTGAGCCGTTACATTAATAATTGTGCCGGCATTCCAGAAGTTGTTAATGTTTAATTTCTGATTCTGTGTTGTGGAAGCCGTCATCCTAGCATTATAATTTGTAATAGCATGAGTCGTATAGTTAGAATCCCGAACCGAATAAGTCCCCGCTATCGCAGAAGCCTCATTAATAACAATCACCGTTCGGCTTGCCGTACCCACATTGCCCGCCGCATCAGTAACAGAATAATTCACGGTGTAAGTACCCACCAGATCGTGATTCACGCTGCTTGCCGTCGTCGTAACCTTCGCAGTAATGGTTCCATCAATATTATCGGTAGCGGTATAACCAGGGTCGTAGAAATAGTTTCCCATAATCATCGTGTAAGGATTCCCCCCCCCCGTCAAAGTAATCACCGGTTTGGTAGTATCAGGAGTAGGGGTAGGAGTGGGGTCGGCTTTCTTTTTGCATCCTATACTAAGGAAGCACCCAATCAAAGCCACAGTGAGCAGGCGGAGTAGGGGATTTTTATTCATCGTAATAGTTTTATTTTATTATTAATGCCGCAAAATTATAAAACCCGGCATTAAATCCAAATAAGAGGCATCCCCAAAAACAATACCTATATACTTATAGTATAGTATAGGTTCATTGAAGAAATCAGGTTGGTGTTATATTGCGTCATCCACTTTCAAGGTTAGGTTCAGGGATAAGTGCAACAAAATATCACCGTTCTATGCAGCCGTTTGGGTCAATAATGAGAATTTATCTAATTCCGTTTTCCTGATTTTTGACCCTTTTGGAGACAATAATCTAAGAAAATGGACTTTTAAGGAAAAATATATGAAAGTTTTTTTGCCTCAATATCAATGATTTATAATAAAAATTAAAATAAATGTCAAAAAGATTTGGTCACGTTAAAGTGTTTTTATATTTTTGCAGCCCCAAAACGCAAAGGGACTTCCTGAGAAGGAACAAAAAGTAAGAGTTTTTTTAACCCTCAAAAAAGAGTAAAAAAACTTAGATTAAAAAGATAAAAACAAAAAAGTTTGGGATGTCTGAAAGATTTTATATCTTTGCCGCCCCAAAATAAAAATCTTGACCGAACGAGGTCAATGAGAAGATAAAGTTCTTTGAAGTATTGATAGGAAGCAACAAGCCAAATTTCGTTAATTCGAATTTGAGAAACAAAATCTGAGACAATTTAAAATAAAACATTTACAATGGAGAGTTTGATCCTGGCTCAGGATTAACGCTAGCGGCAGGCCTAATACATGCAAGTCGAGGGGTAACAGGGTAGCAATACCGCTGACGACCGGCGCACGGGTGCGTAACGCGTATGCAACTTACCTTTAACTGTGGAATAGCTTCGAGAAATCGAAATTAATACCGCATAATATTCTTAGATGGCATCATTCGAGAATTAAAGCTCCGGCGGTTAAAGATAGGCATGCGTGACATTAGCTAGTTGGTGAGGTAATGGCTCACCAAGGCTACGATGTCTAGGGGGTCTGAGAGGATGATCCCCCACACTGGTACTGAGACACGGACCAGACTCCTACGGG
>CAIMUP010000040.1 GCA_903844645.1 uncultured Bacteroidota bacterium | reverse complement strand
TTAAGACCTTTTTTTCCTCCAAAGGTATTAAAACTTCAGAAATTAAGACCTTTTTTTCCTCCAAAGGTACTAAAACTTTAGAAATTAAGACCTTTTTTTCCTCCAAAGGTACTAAAACTTTAGAAATTAATACCTTTTTTTTCGCCATTAACACCCTTCCCACTCCTATTATAAGGAGAAAATTGGTGAAGCCAACCCGAGTTTCCTCGGTTAGACGTATAATCCTGTCAGGTTTTTCTCCCCACAGGTTTTGATGATTAGAATTCCATTTGATCAAAACCTGTGGGGAGAAAAACCTGACAGGATTCATTCGATAAATTGTACAATTTTCTTTCATCCTTTTATGATACCGACCTTTTGGGAGGTGCAATAAAAGGATGAAGATTAATAGCATCCTCTCGCTCCAAAGTTTTCATATCTTTGCAACCATTATTAATTGCCAATGACGGAAGATTTTTTGCATTACATTTGGAAGTTTCGATTGTTCGACATGACTGATTTAAAGACCGATGAAGGAGAGTCTTTGCAGGTCGTCAAAACGGGAGATCATAATGCCCATGCAGGTGCCGATTTTTTTAATTCAAAAGTAAAAATAGGAACGACGCTTTGGGCAGGCAATGTGGAGATTCATTTGCAGACTGACGATTGGAACAAGCATCATCATCAGCATGACAAGGCTTATAATAATGTCATCCTGCATGTGGTTTATGATTCGGATGAAAGTGTCATCATGGTGGATAAAAGATTAGTCCCCGTCCTAGAATTAAAAGGTAAAATCAAACGAAAGATTTGGGATAACTACGAAGAATTAATTGGGAATAAAGATTGGATTCCTTGTGAACAACAAATCAAATCGGTAGATCGGTTTACCATTGATAATTGGTTAGAACGGATCTTGATAGAACGCTTAGAACGCAAGACTGGCGAACTTCTCCTTGCTCTCAATCAAAACAATAATAACTGGGAAGAAACCTTCTACCGCACCCTCGCCAAGAACTTCGGGTATAAGATAAATGCGTTACCGTTTGAGCTGCTTGCGAAGTCTATCCCTAATATTATTCTTGCCAAACATAAGGACAATATTGAGCAGATAGAAGCCCTCTTGTTTGGTCAGGCAGGCATGTTGAATGATGATACTATGGATGATGACTATTATAAGAGCTTAAAGAAAGAATATGAATTCCTGAAACACAAGCATTCGCTGACACCTTTGGATGAAAGCCTGTGGAAGTTTATGCGGCTTCGTCCAATTAGTTTTCCATCTATCCGCATTGCGCAGTTTGCCCAATTGATACACCATTCCTCGCATCTTTTCTCAAAGATATTGGAGGTAAGAAGTACACGAGAATTGAGTAAATTGTTTAAGGTATCCACCAGCGATTATTGGAGAGAACATTATGTATTTGGTAAACCATCGGTTACTAAATCAAAACCCTTAGGCAGGGATTTTATAGATACTATTATCATCAATACCGTGGTTCCGTTTCTCTTTGTTTATGGAAAAAAGAAAGGCTTACCCAAGCAAACAGACAAAGCGTTTCGTTTCCTTGAAGAACTTATGCCCGAAAAGAATTCTATCCTTACCAAATGGAACGAAATAGGGGTGGATGCAACAAACTCATATCAAAGCCAGGCACTGTTAGAATTAAAGAATGAATATTGTGTCCGAAAAAAATGCTTAACTTGCGGCATCGGAAATAAAATATTGAATCGTCATGAATAATATCATACAAGAAATAAAAGCTTTCTTTGAAAAAAAAGCCTACGGAGTTTGTTCTTACCTTGGAAACAAGTTGGGTATCCAAACATCGCGCATACGGTTGTTCTTTATCTATATTTCATTCTTAACGATCGGCTCTCCTTTGATTATTTACTTTATATTCGCCTTCTGGCTGAATATGAAGAAGTATGTGAAGAGCAAAAGAGGAAGAGTCTGGGATTTATAATCTGATTGATCGTGAAAAGCTTCAAATACTTCAAACAAATCTATATTGCGATCTTCGTAATGATAATAGTCCTGTTAACGGGGGTTATTGGCTTTATAACTATAGAGAATTACACCCTGCAAGAAGCCTTTTTTATGACCATCATTACGGTTTCCACAGTAGGCTTTACAGAAGTCAGACCCCTTTCAGGTAGCGGAATGACTTTTACCTCCATCCTGATTATTATCAGTATGGGATCCTATGCTTATGTCATTTCAATCGTTACCGGTTATATAATATCAGGAGAATTTACTCATTATTTTAAAAACTTTAAAGTGAATAACAAGATTAGCAAACTCGAAAATCATGTCATCGTTTGTGGCTACGGACGAAATGGCAAAGAAGCCTGTGTGAATTTACAGAGACACGGTATTGACTTTGTAACTATTGAGGGTGGTCCTCTTATCGTTGCAAAGCTTAGAGAAGAACAAAAGGTTCTGTTCGTAGAAGGGGATTCAACGAATGAAAGGGTGTTGATAGAAGCAGGCATTGAACGAGCCAAGGCTCTGATTACTACCCTTCCGAAAGATGCCGACAATGTATTTGTGGTGTTGACAGCCAGAGAGATGAATCCGAAATTAAAGATTATCAGCCGCGCTTCGGAGGATGCTTCTGTGAATAAATTAAGGAGGGCTGGTGCCGATAATGTAATCATGCCGGATAAGATTGGTGGCTCTCACATGGCTTCATTAATTACCAAGCCAGATGTGCTGGAGTTCCTTGATTACCTGACATTGCAAGCAGGTGAAACGATTATCCTTGAAGAAATATTTGTTAATAAACTATCCTCCGACTTCCATCATAAATCTATTCGTGAATTGCAGATAAAACATTTGACGGACATCAACATTATCGGATATAAAACCCCGGAAGGAAAGTTTTTCATTAACCCTGACCCTGAAATTACATTGCATCCCGAAGCCAAGATTTTCGTATTAGGAACACAGGAACAGGTTGCAAGTTTGTTAGGTGCTTTCGCTAAATAGTTTTAATAACATGAAAGATGAAAAGATAATATTAGGAGTCTGCGCTTGGCTTGCCAGACGCTTTAACTTGAGCCTTACCGGGCTACGAATAGTCTTCGCGGTAACCTGTTTATTAGGGCTAAGACTATTTGTTTGGGACATCTTGCCATTAGCGATTTATGTCGCGCTTTATTTGATCATGCCGAAGAATCAACTTTAATCATGCCAAAGACAATACTAATTACAGGGAGCAACGGAATGCTCGGACAGAAGCTGATTTATGCTTTATTAAAACAAGATAACGTGAGGATAATTGCCACCTCTATCGGGGGTAATCGTACCCGAGAAAAGGAGGGCTATATTTACGAATCATTAGATATTACTGATAGGGTAGGGGTGGAGCAACTATTTGCAAAGTATCAACCCGATGCAGTGATCAATACCGCCGCTTTTACGAATGTGGATGGCTGCGAGAAGGATCATGAGGTATGCGATAGACTGAACATTGATGCCGTATCGTATCTCATTCAGGAATGCGAGAAACACAATACCCATTTGGTGCATATTTCTACCGACTTTGTGTTCGATGGAGAGGCAGGTCCATACAAGGAAACTGATGTGCCGAACCCTTTGAGTTATTATGCCGAATCGAAGTATAAGGCAGAGTTGTTATTAGAAAAAAGCAACATACGGTGGGCGATTATCCGTACCATCATTATCTTCGGGGTGGTGGATGATTTGAACCGATCGAATGTGGTGCTCTGGACTAAGAATGCTTTGGAAAAAGGTCAAACCATCAATGTTATTAATGACCAATACCGTGCCCCGACCTTGGCGGAGGATTTGGCGGATGCCTGTGTGGCTGCCGTGATGAAGAATGCCGAGGGCATCTACCATGTTGCGGGTAAAGAAATTTATTGCATCTTGGATATTGCATGCCGCGTGGCAGAATATTTCGGGTTGGATGCCTCCCATATTAACCCTATTACTTCTGAATCCCTCAAGCAACCTGCGAAGCGACCGCCATATACCGGTTTTATTCTCGACAAAGCCATTCGGGATTTAGATTTTCATCCCCATACCTTTGAGGAGAGTTTGGGAATTATCGCTGCGCAGTTAAAACGGAATGCCGAATGGATTGCAAAGGGTAACGCCTAATCGGATTGTCCGAAATTAAATACAAAAATCAGAAAGTACCGTTTACGAACGGCTGTTGATTGCAGAAACATGGAGGTAGATTGGAGAAATACGGAGGTAGATTGTGATTGTTAATAAAATTTTTCGTAATTTTGTGCCATGAAATATTAATTAATACATTATCCAATGAAAAAAATTACCCTTATCCTCGTTTTATTCTTCACATTCTGTGCTTCATTTTTCACTGCCGAAGCTACCAATGTAAGTGGCGGAATTTATTCTAATACCACCTGGACATTCAGTAATAGTCCTTATATTGTAACGGATAATGTTGTTGTTTTTCCTGGAGTAACACTGACAATTGAGGCGGGGGTCACAGTGAAGTTTGCGGATGGTAAAGGTCTTGAGATAAGACAGTCAACTTTAATTGCAGTTGGCTCTGCATTAGATTCAATAACATTTACGAGTAATTCTGGAAGCCCGGTGTCTGGGATTTGGACTGGGATCAATTTGAATTCAGCAACAGGAAATAAAATTAATTATTGTAATGTATTTTTTGCTAATTTGGGAATAGGCTTTCAAGTAATCGATACTTTACATCTAAAAAACTCCAATTTGAGTTACAATGTTAAGGGTTTGCAAATTAACAATACTATTATTGATTCTTGTAGTTTTAGGTATAATACTTGGGGTGGTATATTTGGAGCCGTTGACTCTATGAATTTTTGTAATATCTCAAATAACCAAGTAGGCGGTGTTAATATGGAATGTTGGTATATGAGTAATTGTATAATTGACTCTAATCAAACAGGACTTGAAATTGGCTTTACTAAATTTTACAATTGCAGTTTCAAATACAATCAAACTGGCGTTTTATCAGCAGGGGATAATGCATTTAAACATTGTATTATGGATTCTAATTATGTTACAGGAATTTCTCTTGGTAATTACATTGATTCATTAATCAATTGTGAAGTAAAATATAATCATGGAATAGGTGTTAGTTCTAATGGTCCTGGCGTAATTACTAAATGTGATATTGAATATAATAATTTAGGCGTACAGTTGAATTACCAGCCCTATATTCAATGTAATAAGATTTGCAATAATATTACTTATGATTTGAAATACGGGTCAACTCTTAATTCAAATATTATCATTCATAATTATTGGGGTACAACGGACTCGGCAATTATTGCATCACATATTTGGGATGGATATGATTCCGTTGCATTAGGTTTACTAACTTTTATGCCAATTGATACCCAGAACTGTTACCTCACTGGTTGCAATCTCCAACTCACTACAATATCCATTAATGCTACCTGCGGCACTTGTGCAAATGGCTCTGCAAGCGTTTCAGTGGCTAATGGCTTCGCTCCATTTACTTATACCTGGAACACTTCCCCTATTCAAACTACTGCCCATGCCACGGGGCTTTTGCCTGGAGTATATACCGTCTGCGTGGTAGATGCGAATGGCTGCACTGCCTGCCATTCCGTAACGATTGATTCAATTAATTGCAGTACCTTCCACATTTCTCTCATGGCTACCAATGCCACTTGCAGCACCTGCAACGATGGCTCTGGAATCGTAACGGCTACGGGGGGTACTTCGCCATATACTTATTCTTGGTACACTTCGCCTATGCAATACACAAGCACTGCCCATAACCTCTCGGCAGGGACTTATACGGTCTGTGTTTTGGATGCAGGAGGCTGCGTTCTATGTGATACGGTTCACATCGCCACGGGGTATTGCTCTGCACATTTCAACCTCTCTCCCGATACTATTCCGCATCATTATCTCGCTACTAATTTAGCATCGGGTGTGCCTCCATTAACTTATGATTGGAATTGGGGAGATAACTCCACCCATGATTTTACGCCTTATCCGAGCCATACTTATGCCGCTGCCGGATATTACTCTATCTGTCTCACCATCCACGATTCGGTAGGTTGTGGCGATATGTATTGCAACTCCTTTTATCTTTTAAGAACAGAGAATGCGATGGTTTATGTGAATGTTATCGGGAATAATTTTACCACCACCGTCAAGGATAATAACGCAGCACCTTATTGTTCCCTCTTCCCGAACCCTAATGATGGAAACTTCACTATTCAAGCGGGTATTGCGAACTATGAATTACGGATTATGGATGTGTATGGACGGAAAGTGTATTCCCAACAAATAACCAATTCGCAAGGCAAAGAAAGTATCACCCTGCCGTTGAGTAATGGCATTTATCTTTGGGAGGTACAAACCCCTGAAGGAATATTATCGAATGGCAAACTTTGCGTCATGCGCAATTGATTTCGTTTAATCAATGATCGCCTTCATCGCCCAGAGATTGTTGCAAGGATTCTTCGTGCTCTTCGGGGTGGTCGTTATCATTTTTCTCCTCTTCAATGTGATGCCTGACCCTGCCCGAATGATGCTCGGACAACGGGCTGACGGTGCTTCGGTAGATGCAATCAATAAAGACTTAGGCAGGGATCAATCCATCACCAAACGGTTCTTATTATACCTCAACGACCTCTCCCCAATATCAATCAATAATTACAAGACCGAAGCTTCCGCTATCTTCATTAACCAATCAAAATACGGCACATACTTATCCCTCCTTCCCCTCTCCTCCGACAAGAAAGTAGTCCTCAAAACACCCTACCTACGTCGCTCTTATCAAAGCAAGAAACGTGTCGCAGAGATACTCATCGAAGCCCTCCCGGGCACTGCCGTGCTTGCCTTCTCCTCCATGTTGTTTGCCACCATTATCGGCATCATTCTCGGCATTATCGCCGCATTAAAAAAGAATACCTTATATGACCGGTTCGCCCTCGTACTATCCGGCTTAGGCACTGCCGCCCCGTCCTTCTTTGTAGGGATATTGATTGCATGGATATTCGCCATCGTACTACACCAATTCACCGGACTCAACTGGACCGGCAGCCTCTACCGAATAGACCCCTTTGAAGGAGAAGTATTAGACCTCAAGAACCTCATCCTCCCCACTATTGCCCTCGGCATCCGACCCCTCTCCATCGTGATGCAACTCTCCCGCAGCTCCATGCTCGATGTCCTCTCACAAGACTATATCCGCACCGCCACCGCCAAAGGATTAATCCCTTACAAAGTCATCCTCCAACATGCCCTCAAGAACGCTCTCAACCCTGTCCTTACCGCCGTATCCGGTTGGTTAGCATCCCTCCTCGCGGGTGCCTTCTTTGTCGAAACAATCTTCTCCTGGCACGGCATCGGCAAAGTAACCGTAGATGCCCTCGGAACTTACGATTTCCCCGTCGTCATGGGAGCCGTCATACTCATCGCCGCCATCTTCGTCATCATCAATATCCTCCTCGACATTATCTACGGACTCCTCGACCCACGAATAAGGTTACAGGTTTAAGGTTGTGTACGAACTTTAAACTCTCATAGTGCGTCTACAATCACCTCAAGCATCCTGAGTGGCAATCGCCCCTTCGCGATTCCCTGCCAGATTGCTCCAATAATTCCATTTAAAACGACCATAATGGAGAAGGGTATTGTACTTATTACAATACTATTTGCCCGAAGCTGCAAGGACGGCTTCGGCGGTACCTGTTCGCAGGCAAACTTCTTCAAAATGGTTCGCGATGGGGTATAAAATTCCGAAAAATAGAGTCCCGTCTGGGCTGGACGGAGTCCCGTCCAAGCTGGCGATAACTATTTCCAGCCCAGCCATAACTATTTCCACGCCAGCCATAACTATTTCTACGGCAGCCATAACTATTTCCACGCCAGCCATAACTATTTCCACGGCAGCCATAACTATTTCCACGGCAGCCATAACTATTTCCAGCGTAGAAATAACGCATAGTACCGAATTTTCAAATAGAATACAACGAAATTAATAAACATTAAACAATTAAAAAGTAAAAACAATGATTGAAATTACAATACTTCTATGAATGCTAAAAGCCCTTCGATAAGAGTACCGAAGGGCTTTTAGGATCTTTAAAAAGAACGATAAAGTTTTATCTGACGATGTTAAATTTACCGGCTGCGACTGCCATCATCTTCGCATCGAAAACGCGATACATATACAAGCCCGCGGTGTAGGTATTGGTCTTTATTCGGGATGATTTATCGGTCAGTAATTGTGTGCCTATCTTGCTTCCGATGCTGTTATAAATCTCGATCGTTACCTCCTCATTCGTGGTATTGATAATATTGATTTCATCAGTCGCAGGGTTCGGATATAGATGAATGATGGCATTCATATTGGATAAATCATGGGTTGAGGAATTGGAAGCCTTCAGATACCAGCCATTAGTAGGCTTCGTCCAGGTCGTATCCATGTTTAGTTCCACCAACGGAAAGCCCTCCCAGTTCGTAAACCAGCGATAAGTAAGGGTCGAATCCGTCAACACAGTGATATTCGTCCACCCGATGAATTGGGTGAATATCGTGGTATCCACGAAAGCAAAAAGACTGTCCGTATTGTGCTGAACAATAGCCTGGCGCAAGCACGGGAACGTACCGAGCGGGGTAGTTACATTTCCCCACGCATCGAAGGTAGAGGTATATTGGGTAGTGTACCTGAATTGCATAGTATCTACCGGCACGTTGAGGCTTAAATATGTGTAATGAAATGACGTGTCCACCGTTACCTTATAATGCGTCATGCCGCTGATGTATGACATATAATTTCCGGGGAATGCCAAGTATCCTTGCGGCGGATTCAAAACCACCGCTTCGGCAGGAGTAGTCGTAGTAATAAAACCGGCAGGTAATTCCTGTCCGTTCACCACCACACTGGAGGCATCGGAATAGAGGTAGTTGTAAATCCCCGGCTGGTTGCTCTGGGTAAAAGCTAAGTTCGAGGTGCTGAAGTTGCTGGCATACGGCGTAGAACCCGGGCTAACAATGTTCACAGTATCCATGAAGGAGTTGTGCAGCCCCGCGAAGTTCCAGTTAAGGTTAGCCCCGGCAGCAAGAGTATGGATTGCTACAGTATCTACCAGTGTATCGTTAACCTGAATGGCGGAATAACCGATGCCGCCCATATCAGCGGGTTGAATAACTATTTGTGATTGGGCAGTGATTACACAAACCAATGCCACGATGATAGTAATGATCTTCTTCATAGCTGTAATGAATTACTTCCCTACGATGAATTTCCCTTTCTTCACCACCGCCATGTTGCTGTTCTTTATCTCATAGAAATAAATCCCCTCGGCAAACGATTTGGTGTTAATCACGGATAAGTTATCATTCAATGGGAAGGTCGCCATGTTCTTGCCCATTTCATCATAAACGGCAATGAATCCTGATTTCTTGAAGAAGTTATTGTTTTGAATGTTCAGAGAGCTGACGGCAGGATTCGGGTATAATTCATAGTTACCATTCAGTAGGTCTATCTCATTAATCCCTGCGGTCAAAGTAAGGTCATCTACCCAAAGCGTAGTGCCGGCAGATGCAGTATCCAAGCGGCTGGAGTGAAGTACAATCATCCCTGTATCAGGAAGAACGGTAGGTATCGAATCAATTGTGATAGGTATCGTGAAGGCTGTCCAGGTCATATTATTCGTCCCCACCACCATTGAGCCATGTGCCACGGTATCTCTTCTGTGATGCACGGTATCGTAATGCGTATAAAAAGTTATGATATATACAGAATCCCTTGGTCCACCAATGGTATCTTTATAAAATCCTTTTAAGTTCTGCGGAATGGTGTTACATGCAAATCCGCTATCCACAGAGTAGGAAAACGGGGTGGGTACAATGGTTATTTTTCCACTTGCCGCAGCCCCGAGAACATTCAGGTTGGCGAGGTTATAGTGAGTCGTTTGCAGTTTAATGCAAGCCGACCCCGAGTGCGGACTCACAGTTTCTTGCGTTACGGGCCAGAACCCGAAGGTATTGGTAGTAGGGTTAATCGTTCCCCAGCCAGTAGGCTCCATGTAGCCGGTGTGGGTTACCCAAGTCTCGAAGCCGGGATTTGGAAAGGTTTGTCCTATCGCGAAGGACAGTGTGAACAAGCAAATCAATGCTGTAATAAGTACGTTTTTCTTCATTTGAATTTTATTTAATTAGTTTAAGTTTTATTATTTGTTTATCGTAAATTTTCCTGTCGCAAGACTCTTTTTATCCTCCCCTATTATATTATAAAAATACAGCCCGGGGGCAAACGAGCCAGTGTTGAAGGTTGTGATTTCTTCCTTCAAAATAACATTCCCCACTGCCCTGCCGGTAATATCTGAAATAACGACGGTGGCAGTGGTTTCGCGGAATTCAGGGTATTTGATGCTGATGCTCGATGCCGCATTATTGTTATAAATTATTAAATCATGATTCCCAAAATTCACTTCCTCGATGCCAGCACTGACGGGGTAAAACGAGAGATCATCCAAGTAAAGCGCACCTGGGTTAGCCGAAGTCAGGCTACCCGAAAGAATTAAAATAGATACTGTATCGGGTATCACCGTTGAGTTAAACGGAAGCGGAATAATAAAGGCATTAAACGCCACATAAGTCTGCTGATCCGTCTTGAATTGGGTGCCGCCAATGCCTACTGTATCGCGGCTCGAGGTCGAGGTATTCCACTTGGTTAAAAAGATGGCAATCGTCGCCGTATCAAGCCCCGCTGTCAAATCGTACTTATAATATCCCTTAAATTCCAGAGGACGAAAATTCACGCCAAAACCGCCTGTCGCGGCAAAGGTTTGTTGATTAATAATCCCTGAAGAAAGGATGCCCGGCACGGTCCCGACGAACGGAACTCCGGCAATGCCCTGCAGCCGAACCGCGTAGTTGCCGCTATATCCCGGAGCATCTTTTTTGGCAGTAAATACCGTCGCTAGGGCAGTCAGTTGATTCAATGTCTGCCAGCCATCGGGAGTTTCATAACTACCAAATCCAGTATGCGCAGTCCAATCCTCGAAGCCCGGATTAGGAATCGCATTTTGAGAAATTCCCAAGGACATTCTGCCAACCAAAAGCACCATCAACAGTAGGTATTTATTCATCATTATCTTAATTTTATAAACTATAATTTTTTATTTCAAGACGACAAAAATACAATAAATTCCGGTAACCGCCAAATGCCCTATTTTTTTGGTGAGATTCGTGAATGCCTCCAAGGTTTAAAACATCCCGCGTAGTGCCCTTTTTTTCCTCAAAAAAAAGAGCAACCCTCCAAGTACGCATTCCATTATTTGGAATAGGCATTCCATTATTCCAAATGTGCATTCCATTTTTGGCGGTCTTTTTCGGGGTATTTAATGATAGAAACAGGGCTCAATCCCAACGGCTGCGTGGGTTTCTATTGTTAATTTCAAGAATTCCAAGAAAAATTTTGGGGGATAACAGGAATTTTATGTTCGGGGAATAACCGCCCCTAACCTCGGATCAAAAACCCAAATCCTCGACCATCGCCCGGTCGTTTGCCAAGCGAGGTAACTTGTTTTGCCCACCCAATTTGCCCTTCCTTTTCATGTAATTAATAAAGGTATTTCGGGGCATGACAGTTATCTTCAGCGGCTGCAAGATGCCGCCTTTTATCAAATCGTTATAGTAACTATTTTGCATCCTCAAGCTGTCATTAATAACATCCCGAAAGGCGGTAATATCTTGGGGCATCTCTGCAAATTCGATGAACCACTCGTGATACGGCAAACCCGCTGCCGGATTGACCTGCGGCGCGACGGTGAATTCAATAACTTCCGCCTTAAATTCATTACAGGCAGCCATCAAAGCTCGTTCCACTTCATCCCCAATAACATGCTCGCCAAAGGCAGAAATAAAGTGGGCTATCCTGCCCGTTACCACGATGCGAAACGGGTTTTTCGAGACGAATTTTACGGTATCGCCAAGGCTATATCCCCACAAGCCGGCATTGGTATTTAAGATGATTGCATAATTAATGCCGAGCACCACGTCCTCGAGGTTTATCCGCGACGGGACGGCATTGTGGTATTCATCGGCAGGGATAAATTCATAGAAAATTCCAGAATTTAATAACAACAGCAGCCCCTGTTCGTCCTGTTTATCCTGATAGGCGATGAACCCTTCGGAGGCAGGGTATAATTCGATGCTATCCACCCGCTTGCCGATGCTTGCCTCCAGTTTATTTCGGTATGGTTCGTAGTTTACGCCGCCATAAACAAAGAGATTAAAATTCTTGAACACGTCACCTACGTTCTTCCCTTTTCGTTGGATAATCTTATCGAAATACATCTGCACCCAGGGCGGAATTCCGGAAATTAAAGTCATGTTTTGATCCATCGTTTCCTCCACTATGGCATCCACCTTTTGCTCCCAATCTTCTATGCAATTAATTTTATAAGATGGCAATTGATTACCCCTCAAATAGCTCGGAACATGGTGATTCACGATGCCTGAAAGCCGCCCTGTGGGGATCCCGCATACCTGTTCCAAAGCGGGGCTACCGCTAAGGAATATCATCTTGCCATCAACGAAATCTGCCTTGCCTGTTTCGGCAATATAATTCAGCAAAGCATCCCGCGCAGAGCCGATATGGTTCGGGATACTGTCCTTCGTAATCGGAATATATTTGATGCCGGATGTCGTACCCGATGTCTTGGAAAAATAAATCGGTTTACCCTCCCACAACACGTCCTTTTCTCCCATTTTAATACGTTCTATGTACGGCTTCAACTCCTCGTACCCCGCCACTGGCACTTGGGCTTTAAAGTGATGGTATGTTTTTATCAAATGAAAATCATGTTCCCTCCCGAAGGCAGTATTGGCGGCTTTTTTTATTAAATTATGAAAGAGTAATTCCTGGCTTTGGAAGGGATTCATACTCCAATTCCTCACCCTTTTCGCCACCACCCTCGCAAACGGCACACTGATGAATGATTTTATTCCCATGCCGGCAAAATTAGTCATTAATTAAACAACATTAAGAGTGGCGAAAAGCCAAACACTAGTGTTTGGAAGGTAAACACTAGTGTTTGGAAGGTAAACACTAGTGTTTGGAAGGTAAACACTAGTGTTTGGAAGGTAAACACTAGTGTTTGGAAGGTAAACACTAGTGTTTGGAAGGTAAACACTAG
>CAIMUP010000039.1 GCA_903844645.1 uncultured Bacteroidota bacterium | reverse complement strand
GATACAAAAAGTAATCCATTGGATACAAAAAGTAATCCATTGGATACAAAAAGTAATCCATTGGATACAAAAAGTAATCCATTGGATACAAAAAGTAATCCATTGGATACAAAAAGTAATCCATTGGATACAAAAAGTAATCCATTGGATAGAAATAGTAATCCTTTGGATAGAAATAGTAACTTTTTGTATCATAATGGTTTTTATGATAGAAAGAAGTAGTCGCGGCACGACTATTTTGGCTTTTGGCAGCATCTAATTTCGCTTTCGCAGAATGATAAACGGGATGGAGAGGGCTTAAACCTTTCCTTTTTTTACCTTGCGAAGGCGGAAAAGGATCGTGAAGACCTTGATATAGCCCTCGCGGTCGAATAAAGTGGAGTCCGTCGTCGCTTTATACGTCAAAAAGATGCCCAAAGGCAAGAGAATAATGGAGGAAATCCACATGCCGTTCATCGGCGGGGTAACACCTTCCCGCGCGAACTTCTCTCCGGTAATCGTGATGATATGATAGGTAATAAAAATGAGGATGGAGAAGATAACGGGCAGTCCTAATCCTCCTTTTCGGATAATGGCACCGAGGGGAGCACCGATAAAGAATAATAATAAACACGCGATGGAGAGCGTGAACTTGCGATGCCACTCGATTTCGTGCCTCGCGATGAGCTTTTGGCGACCTTCGATTTCTTTAACGATGTTTTCGGTGTATGCCTTGCCATTACGAGCGATGTTTAAGGCTGTTTCTACGATCTTTCGCTGGTCGTCTTTCGGGAAATTGGTAATAAAATCGGCTTGGGATAAGTGAAGGTTTTGCGGATGGTTCTTCATCGCGGAATCGGAGACCGTATCGCGTTTGAAAGCATACAAAGGGACCATAGAATAGTAGAAATCCTGCCTCCGGAGGGCTAACATTTTCTTTAAGGAGTCGCTGTATAAGTTGAGTTGCTTCACATTCAGCATCTGGAAGTTGTCTTTGAATAAGTTCTCGTTCGTACGCACCAGTTTAAAGGACTCGAGGTCGAATCGCATGGTCTCTTTTTCATAATGCGTACTCATAAAGGGGTGGAAATTGTCCTTGCTGTTCTGTACCTCCTCGAAACTGTTTCCATCGAACAAGTAAGCAAGCATTACAGAGGTATCTTCCGACATTTTCATCAAACCTTTGGTCGCCGTTACGAGCTTAATATTGCCCTGCATGGCGGTATGGTCGTAGATCATCAGGTTGCCGAGCGTATCCGTGGCATTATCTTTCTTCCCGACCTTAATAACATAGCCATCAATGCCTCTGTAAAAGATGCCCGGCTTGATGGATAAGGCGGGTTTCTGATGCGTAATGTCAAACAACATCGAACCGAACTTGAGATTGGCAATGGGCAGTATATAATTAGAGAAAAGGAATGCCGAGAAGCTCACTCCGATAGAAAATAAAATGAGCGGACGCATTAACTTCTGCAAAGAAACTCCTGCCGCCTTAGCCGCGACCAACTCGAACTGTTCGCTGAAGCTTCCGAAGGTCATTATGGATGATAAAAGGATCGCCAAAGGTAACGCCATAGGCACTAAACTCGCGGAAGCGTAGAACATCAGCAACCCGATGGTGTACCACGGTAATCCCTTGCCCACCAGGTCGTCAATATACTTGAAAACAAACTGCATCAGCAAGATAAAAAGGGCTATGAAGAACGTCGCAAAGAACGGCGGGATGTAAGAAAGGAGGAATAGCTTATTGAGCTTCTTCATAGTGATTGTTTTTTTCGTTAATTTGATGCCTTATAAAATAATGAAATGCCTGAAACAAAAATTATACCTCTTACCGCTGCCGAACTGGATGTCCTCGGTAATGCAGAATACTATATCATTAAACAATCGGTTACTAAAAAGGTTCAGCAGCAGTTCCATGTTTTAAAAAGTCATCTTGAAAAAGAAATAGAAGGCTGCAAAGATACGATTCCAGACGAAGCAGATTGCACAACAGGTAGAATCTTTCGCGGCGAGAACTATAAAGGCTTCCCGTATATTGTCTTGGATTATCCACGCCTGTTTAATAAGAATGATGTGTATGCTTTTAGAACGATGTGTTGGTTTGGGCATCATTTTAGTCATACGATTCACCTATCGGGCAAGCCTTTGGAGAGTAGGAGGGAAGCGATTCAACAAAAGATACATCTGCTGCAAGGAAAAGGATTCTATTATTGTGTTCATACAAGCCCTTGGGAATATTATTATGATGCCGATAACTACCGCAGCCTTGATGATTTATTAAATGAAGACCCTGCCGCGCTTAGAAAGGATATTCTCGAAAAAGATTTCATTAAACTTAGCCGCAGATTGGAAATTAAAGACTGGGAAAGCACAACGCCTTATGGTGTTGAGACTTTCCGCTTATGTATGGAATTAATAACTTAATATGAATTTGGGAATAGTTTGAAAAATTTCCACATTAGGTATTTGTAACTTTTCCCAAAATGGATTTGGAAGACACGACTAAGACCTGTTTTGTTCACACTAATTTTGGCAACAACCCCACTAATGTTGGGAACAACCCCACTAATGTTGGGAACAACCCCACTAATGCTGGGAACAACCCCACTAATGTTGGGAACAACCCCACTAATGTTGGGAACAACCCCACTAATGTTGGGAACAACCCCACTGATGTTGGGAACAACCCCACTGATGTTAGCAACCAGCTAATGTCTGTGTTGTCTATTTTTATTTTAATGAAAGGTATATTTTACAGTACTTTAGGTATTTAATGGAGAAAGCCGATAAACCTATCGAAACCCCAACTCACGATATTTTAAGATTAAAACTGGCTCCCGACCACATGCATCAAGTCATGTATCTGGCTTTCCCACAGAAGCGTGTTTTCTTGCTTCTCTTCCGGCAGGCAGAAGTCAGTAACTATAATCGCAACATCCGAAGTCATCTCATCCTGCACCAATTCAATCTGAAAGTAGGTGTCATCCGGGTCATCCACCCAATGAAACCGCACCGATTCGTACTCAATTGCCGACACTAACTTAGCCACTTGCACACTTCCTTCCCATTCAAAAGTATAGACATCGTTGCGGTCATCTACCTTTAATGCAAACCATTCTGCCAAGCCGCTGGAAGTGCTTAAATAAGGGTAAAGAATCCTTGGCGAAGCATGAATATTCATCTCTACCTGGTACTTTATCTTCTTCGGACCGGTAAATACTTTCTTAGGCTCGTTACTTTCCGGCTGAACCCTCATCGTTGGCTTTTCGATGATGAGACGCTTCTTCTTTTCGGTAGGTTTCTTGTTCCAGGAGGTACGTTTATTTAATAAATCCTCATCAGTTTCTTGCTTGTTCTCCACCAATGCTTTCCTGGCTCGGCTTTTTCTTTTCTTAGCAGACCCTATTTGTTTATAAAAGGCTCCCGGTCTCTTTCTTGGTGCTTCAATATCTTCTTTTTCTACCTTCGGTTTGGCTTTTGCGACCACGGCAATGGGTTTTTTGCCGGTAATAGGTTTTGCCTTGGCTACCACAAGTGGTTTCTTCACTTCAATCGGTTTCTTTTTTACTGGGATAGCAACCTTCTTCACGGCAATTGGTTTCTTCTTTACCGGAATAACAACCTTCTTAACGGCAATCGGTTTCTTCTTAGTGGGAACAGTAACCTTCTTCACGGCAATCGGTTTCTTCTTAGTGGGAACAGTAACCTTCTTCACGGCAATCGGTTTCTTCTTAGTGGGAACGGCAACCTTCTTTACTGCTATTGGTTTCTTTTTAGTGGGAACAGCAACCTTCTTATCCACGGTCTTTGCTTTTATTACTTTCTTTGGAGCAGGAGCTGTTTTCTTCGCCACCACCTTGGTTTTCTTCGCTACCACACTTGTTTTCTTCGCCATATTTTTTATTAATTAAACTATTATTTGGAACATAAATCTCGCTTTGGGAGGCGGCAAATATATAAAACATTACATAGGAATCAAATGTGCCGTGAGATACTTTCCTTCGCAACCGTTTTTTTATGTGATAGTATCTTGCTTAATTTGCACCCTGAATCATTAAACAATAATTTATAAAAAGAATATGAAAATAGGAATACTCGGAACCGGAATGGTAGGTACTACGATAGGTTCTAAACTGGTACATTTAGGACATGAGGTGATGATTGGTTCGCGCACTGCCGACAACGCTAAGGCGATGGAATGGATTAAGGATAAAGGTCCGCATGCCCAACATGGAACCTTCGCTGATGCGGCTGCTTATGGCATCATTATTTTTAATTGCACATCAGGAGGTGCTTCGTTGGAGGCATTAAAGATGACGGGAGCAGAGAACTTGGCTGGCAAAATCTTGATAGATCTCGCAAACCCTCTCGATTTCTCGAAGGGAATGCCCCCTTCCTTGATCCCTTCTTTAAGCAACACGACGTCGCTCGGAGAAGAGATTCAGAAGGCATTCCCAGAGGCTAAAGTGGTGAAGACTTTGAATACGATGAGCTGCAATTTGATGGTGAATTCAACCGGTGTGGCAGGCGATCATGACATCTTCGTTTGCGGGAACGACGAAGGTGCGAAAGACCACGTGAAAGCCTTGTTAGAAGCCGACTTTGGCTGGAAATCCATCATTGATTTGGGGGACATCACCGGAGCGCGAGGAACAGAAATGATCCTCCCACTTTGGGTCAGGCTGTATGGTGTGAATCAATCGCCAAACTTCAATTTCAAGATTGTAAAATAGAAAAAGCCGATAACGGAGAGCGAAATCTCTTTCTGGAATGAATCCTGTCAGGAGGCGTGGGCTGGAATCGTCAAAAACCTCCTTTTCACCCAAATATTAGGAATTTTAACATATCGTTGTTTTAATTTATTTCGATTATTTTGCATTCTGTGGCGAGGTAATAATGGAATAAATAGGATGGTTTTTGATGTTTTCGATAGGATCACCTGTTTTCTTATCATTCAGTCTTAAAATAGGGTAAATAGTAGAATGAGGTCTCTCAATCTATGAATGAGGTCTCTCAATCTGTGAATGAGGTCTCTCAATCTGTGAATGAGGTCTCTCAATCTATGAATGAGGTCTCCCAATCTGTGAATGCGGTCTCTCAATCTGTGAATGCGGTCTCTCAATCTGTCAATGAGGTCTTCCAATCTGTGAATGCGGTCTCTCAATCTGTGAATGCGGTCTCTCAATCTGTGAATGAGGTCTCTCAATCTGTGAATGAGGTCTCTCAATCTGTGAATGAGGTCTCTCAATCTGTGAATGAGGTCTCCCGATGAGTATATTGGGTTTCTTATTCTATTAATTTCGTTCCGAATCGTTGCATTTATCAGCCTTTTTATCGGATGGTTTTTCGGGATGAAAAGGAGGGGGAGGCTGCTAATTAATTATTAAATGCAGAAGAAAAACAGTTCAACAGCGTTGATCGCAATCTGCTCCGGCAACATTCTTTTCTATCTGGATGGTGGAATGAGCGACCTGAAAATCGTGTGCCAGCTTGTGTTTAATCTTCGTTAGAAAGGCATCGTCCGTATTTTTATCAGGGATAATAAGATGTACCGTGAGGGCGGTTTCGGTAGTGCTCATCGCCCAGATATGGAGGTCGTGCACCTCGATAACGCCCTCCAAAGAATAGAGATATTTAAGAATCGCATTCGATTGGATGCCGGCAGGAACGCCATCTAAACTCATTCGAAGCGAGTCCTTCAGCAAGCCCCAGGTACTACTGATAATCACGACGATAATGAACACACTGATAACGGCATCTATCCAAAAATAATTGGTGTAAAACATCACGATACCGGCTATCACCACGCCGGCAGAAACAACGGCATCGGCAGCCATGTGAATATAAGCTCCGCGACTGTTGATATCATGGTCTTTGTCTTTCAAGAAAAGCAGCGCGGTGGCAGTGTTTATCACAATGCCGATGCCTGCAATGATGGAGATAATGTTGCCTTGGATGGGTTCAGGATGGATCATCCTTTGGACGGCTTCATACCCTATCGCGCCGACTGCTATCAAGAGAAAAACAGCGTTCGACAGAGCCACCAGAATCGTAGTCTTTTGATAACCGTAAGTGTAGTTTTCGGTAGCCTTTCTTTTCGCTAATTTAGTAGCAATTAATACCAACCCGAGGCTTGCAACATCGCTAAGATTATGCCCGGCATCGGTCAGCAAGGCTAATGAATTGCTGATAAAGCCCGTAATCGTTTCGGCAATGACAAAGGCGAAGTTCAGGATGATACCGATGACAAAGGCACGCGTAATATTCTCCGGCGCAACGTGATGATGATGATGGTGAGAATGCCCGTGGTCATGGGGTTTCGGTTCATGGTCATGCTGATGATCATCATGATTATGGTCGTGGTTATGATTCATGTTGATAAGGATATTTTAAGTATCTTTTTTCCATTTATTACCGCAGTTATAGCAATGATAATTGCCGGAAATAAAGAAGTATGGGATGCCGAGCAATAAGATGCAGAGGACTAATTCCGCATTCGAGAAGCGTTCATAATAGACCTCTTTGGAATTGCAATTAGGGCAGATAAGTTTGGGTTTATCCTGGTCGGATTCTTTGCTATTGTCATCATTATTTTGAACAATATGAAGGGGAGGTTTGTTAGACTCATCAATAACAAGCTTTGCCCGTTTAGCATCCGATTCATGCACCTGCAGTTTAATACCACCAATAGCATTAGAATAAAAAGGCTGTACGGAGATGATATTTTCATCCAATAAAAAGCATTCAATATCCTCGGAAAGCAATTTTGAGCGAATGAGGTTCGCTTCCAATGGTTCGGGATAGGATGCGATGGTTACAAAGCCGTCTTTAGTGGAGGCTGACATCAAATTTTGAGATTAATAAGCCAATAATTCCTTCATCGCCACAGCCACCTTATCAGCATTCGGCAGCATGGTGAATTCCAATAAAGAATTCAATGGCACTGCTGGCATATTCTCTGAACCGACAACAAAAGCTGGTGCGTCGAGATGCTGAAAACATTCCTTCTGAATGCGTCCGGCAAGGCTCTGTGCAAAGGTATTGAAGATCGGTTCTTCGGTAACTATCATACATTTGTTGTGCTTCTTCACGGATGCAAATATCGCCGCTTCATCTATCGGATGAATAGTCCGCAAATCAAGGATTTCTATCTGATTTGGGAATTGTTTAGAGGCATTCTTCGCCCAATAAACACCCATGCCATAAGTGATAACAGTCATTGTGGATTGAGCATTCGGTGTAACTTCCTGAACCATCCGCGCCTTCCCAAATGGTATCACATAATGCTCATCAGGCTCTATCGTTCTCGCCTCTTCGGTGCCCTTTATCTTCGACCAATAAAGCCCTTTGTGTTCAAAGATAACAACAGGGTTAGGATCATAGTAAGCAGACTTAATCAAGCCCTTCAAATCCGCGCCGGTAGAGGGATACGCGATCTTGATGCCACGAATATTTGATAGCACAGACTCCACACTGGAAGAGTGATAAGGACCGCCACTACCATAAGCCCCGATAGGCACACGGATGATACAACTCACAGGATATTTCCCATTACTAAGGTAGCAAGAGCGACTAACTTCTGTAAACAACTGATTCAATCCGGGCCAGATATAATCAGCAAACTGTACTTCCACAATCGGTTTGCAACCCGCCGCAGACATACCAACAGTACTACCTATTATATAAGCCTCCTGAATCGGAGTATTGAATACCCGATCATCACCAAATGTCTTTGCTAAAGTCGCTGCTTCGCGAAATACCCCACCTAATCTTCCGCCAACATCTTGACCATAAAGCAAACATTCAGGATGCTTAGACATCAGCTCTTTCACCGCAAACAGGGCACAATCAACCATAACAGTCGGTTCTTTTCCTGCCGGTGAACGTTCGCCTTGCTCTTCCGTGATTGGAGTAGGGGCGAAGTCATGCGTAAACAAATCTTCCGGTCGCGGATCCTCCGAATTATAAGCCTTATCAAAGTCCTCAAGAACAATTTTCTTGGATAATGCTTCAATATCTTCCAGCACCTTCTCATCAAAACCGAGATCAATCAATTGTTGTTTGAACATAGGCAACGGATCACGTTTCATAGCCTCTTCCAAATCATCACGATACCACTCTTTCCGGACACCGGAAGTATGATGCCCAAGCAACGGAACCCGCGCATGGATAAGGAAAGGACGTCGCTCGGCACGAACGATTTGAATCACCTCATAAAGCGTTTTATAAGACTCAAAAAAGTTATTCCCCTCCACAGATCGCACCTCCAAACCTTTAAATCCCTTCGCATATTCGGCAGCATTCATGGCACGAGTTTCTTTGGCATTCGCCGAAATGTCCCATTCATTATCCTGAACAAAATAAATGATCGGATATTGATGCAAAACCGCCATCTGAAAGGCTTCCGAGACCTCCCCTTCGGTAACGGCAGCGTCACCAAGCGAACAAACCACAACAGGTTTGTCATCACCCTTATAAGGAGAAATATTTTGCTTCTCAAGATACTGAACACCCATCGCGATACCGGTAGTCGGGATCACCTGCATGCCAGTAGCCGACGACTGATGCGGAATCTTCGGCATATCATCGCGACGCAAACTCGGATGGCAATAATAAGTCCTGCCGCCAGAGAAAGGATCATCGCGCTTAGCCATTAATTGCAGCATTAGCTCAAACGGCTTCATCCCGATTCCCAACATGATACTGTCATCACGATAATAAGGAGAGAGATAATCCTGCGGCTTCAACTGCAAGCCCAGAGCGAGTTGCACGGCCTCGTGCCCACGCGAAGCAGCATGCACATACTTCGCCGTAATCGCGGCACGCTCCTCATATAAATCACTCATCGCACGCGCCGTAGTCATCAACTGATACGCCTTCAGCAGCGTCTTTTCAGGAATAATAATTTCCTGTTTCTTATTCCCTGCGACAGGGTTCGCAACCTTTGTTTCTGTTAACATGGTGCAAAATTAGCTATTTGAGTGGAAATTAATTAGTAGAAAAGGTATCTTGCCAAAAACTCCTTAAACCCTAATTTACCATGACTCTTTTTATAAGCTCCCTCTACTGTCGTTTGTGCTCCCTATGTTGTCCTACTCAGCCTCCTTTCAGATCTTGGATACTATAGCTAAAATTATTGCAATTCCTTTTACTTTACCAACTACTTTTTTCATCTTATTATTCATTATATTATTTAATTTTTATTAATTCTGCATAAGTTATTTCAGCATCAGCACTACCTCCTAAAGCATCAGCATTGGGTCCTGAAGCATCAACACTACGTCCTAAAGTATCAACACTACGTCCTGAAGCATCAACACTACGTCCTAAAGCATCAGCATTAGGTCCTGAAGCATCAATACTACGTCCTAAAGCATCAGCACAACGTCCTAAAGCATCAACACTACGTCCTAATGTTGCTACATTTTTCAAAAATGTTGCTGCATTTTTCATTTTTGCAGATGCTTTTTTGTCTGTTTTAGATGTAAAAACGCTTTTTGCACCGATTTGCTTAGTGGTTAAACGACACGACGGGTTTGCGAACATACTGAGAGATAGCTGCCTCGTTTAAATACTGATAATCGCCCCGACACCTATTAAATAGTCATCTTTCACACCCCTTTCATAAATTGGTATTATCTTTGCAACCTCGGTATTTAATAATATTAATCAAAATAAAATGAAGATGAAAAGAATGAATTTAGGCATCGCGATCTTGATGATAGCGTGCATGAGTGCTTGCGCACAGATTAATCTGGGTAACCTGGATAAGAGCGTAAAAAACGCAGAAAATGACGTAAACAACGCCCTTAAAAACAATGGTAAAAAGGGCAAAGGATTATCGAACGATGACATCGTGAATGGTTTGAAAGAAGCCCTCACGATAGGCAGTAAAAACAGTGCCACAAGTGCATCTAAGGTGGATGGATATTTCCTGAATCCGCACATCAAAATCCCCTTCCCTAAGGATGCACAGAATGTAGAGAACACTGCTCGCGAAGTAGGCATGGGACCCCAAGTGGACAAGTTTGTATTGACCATGAATCGTGCTGCCGAAGATGCCGGAAAGACCGTCGCGCCTATCTTTGTGGATGCCGTGAAACACATGACCATCAACGACGGAATGAGCATCCTCAAAGGTAAGGATGATGCCGCAACGATGTATTTGCGCACCAATACTTCCGGTCCGTTGAAGGAGAAATTCAAGCCCATTATCCAGTCCTCCATCATGAAAGTGGAGGTAACGAAATACTGGAGACCGTTGATAGAGAATTATAATAAAATCCCTTTTGTAGAGAAGATTAACCCCGATTTAAACGAATATATCTGCAACAAAGCTTTGGATGGATTATTCTATCTCGTGGCGCAAGAGGAATTGAAGATCCGTAAAGACCCCTTCGCTCGGGTTACCGAATTGTTGAAGAAAGTATTCGGTAGTTAATTCCAAGATTAATTCAAATAAAAAAGGTCAGGAAATTTAATTCTTGACCTTTTTTATTTGAATCAATCCTTATGCTTAAAACCCAAACTGAACAGCGTTGACTTCTACCGTATTTAATTTGCTGTTGATGCTCAACACCGGAATCTTAGAATGATTGACCACGTGTTGAGAGTATGGTCCGAGGCGGAAACCGGAGAACTCATAGTCTGGTTCTTGTTCGGTCATAATAATTATTAAATCACCATTAATATCATTCGCAAATTTTAAAGCCATACCGGCAATATCATGCCCATGAACGTAGGCAGTATCGTAATTTACATTATGATGTTTGAAATAAGATTCTACCTGTGCAATTTTAAGTTTGAAATTCTTGGTGAATTCTTCATCTTCTTCCGTCATCAAGCCGCAAATATGAATTTTGGCATTATATTTTAAAGCGAGATCGGCAGCATGGCTTACCTTTTGACGAGAAGACAAGGAGTCGTCAATAGGCAATACGATGTCTGCAAAGCCTACATTTTTATTGTGTGTTTGAACTGAAAGCACAGGGCAAGGAGCTTCGGTAACTACACGAAAAGCATTACTACCAACCATAAATTCCCTGAAACCACTAACACCATGTGTACCCATGATGATAATGTCTGAATTCAAGGTACTTGCAGTCTCAACAATTGATTTATAAATCCTTCCCTCCACAACGCGAGTGTTAATCTTGATGCCTTCTTTTGCGGAGAGTTCATCAGCGAATTGGTTCAATTTTTCTTTCGCTTTTTGTTCAATGACAGATGACAGATCGCTGCCGGTGTCATTGAAGGTGATGGCGGAAGTAAAAATCAACGACTCGATAATATGCAGCAAAGTTACCTCCGCTTTATAAAATTTTGCCATAAAAACTGCATGCTCCAGAGCAAGCAAAGACGTTTCAGAGAAATCCAAAGGGATTAAAATACTTTTAATGTTAATTGAGTTCATAATATTTATATAATTTAAAATGTAAATGGTAACACTGATTCCTCCATCCTGTCCATCGGATGTATTGATAATACAGGGACTTCGGAGTTATTAATAATTTCTTGCGCTGTCGAGCCGATAAACAAATCTGTCCAATCCATTTCTGATTGGGTCATGATCATAATCAGGTCGGCATCTACTTTTTTGGCATAGTTTAGTACGCCTTCGGATATGTTTTTATCCTCAATAAATTCTGATGAAACGGCTATCTTGTTTTTTTTGATGACACTTTCTACTTGCTTCAATTGCAGGGTCATTTTCTTGACCAATATCTCATCTTTCGTATTCACAATAGTAACTAAGTTGATGGCGGAACCAAAGTAATTCGCCAGTTCGATCGCCTTACCTACTTTCTCTTTTGTTTCTTGAGAAAAATCCAGTGGAAGGACAATAATTTTACATCCAGTACGGTGATTTTTTCCTTTGATAGTAATGACGGGACAATGTGCTTCCTTCACTACTCGCAGGGCATTGGTGCCGATGAATTTCTTTTTCAATCCTACCTGCCCATTGGTTCCCATGATGATAAATGCAGCATTCAATTCGGTTGCGACTGCTATTATTTCGTCATAAATCTTGCCTGTTTTAATCATCACTTTTACCGTTACCCCTGCTTTTGCCTGGGTCTCTTCCGACAGCGTTTTCAGCTTCGTTTTAATCCCTCTTTCGTACTTCTTTTCTTCCGCTTCTCGCCTTACTTTCCCAAAAACGGAGAAGAAATTTTTGTGTTCCTCATCCATAACATATAGTAGCGTGATGTCCGCCATCGTTAATCTCGCCAGATTGTATGATTGTTCCAGAGCAATCAAAGATTGTTCGGAGAAATCAATCGGGACGAGGATATGATTATTATAATTAGTCATTGCTATTATTAAATTTTTTGATGGCGCAAAAATACATAATTAAATGGAGAGCGCAAACGACATATTTCAGATTCTTACTATTTATCAAAGTAATCGGACAAATGTGGAATTTGGTTTCAAGACCTGGGATATTAATAGGATATTCGCATGACCTTTTGGTCCTAATATCGCCTCGCAAAAGGTTCTTTAAAAAACTGGTTTTACTTTGGAAGGCAGGTTTGAAAAGACACTTTATAAGAATGGAGAATACCTCAATGAACTTGTTTATGCAATCAGAAAAGGTAGTTGAAGTATTAAATTAATACGCTCTTGAATCTTCTTCATCATCGTTTTATTATTGCACTGCAAGGGCGGATGCAATCATAAAACAATGATAATAGAAATTAAAATACCTTATTAAATCAGTTATTTAATACAAGATAAGGCTCTTCCCTGATCGTACTTAGGCACTCCGGCATATGCCGGAGCACCTCCTGCATCTGCCGGAATGCCTCTTGCAGATGCCGGAGCACCTCTTGCAGATGCCGGAGTACCTCTTGCAGATACAGGAGCACCTCTTGCTGATGCGGGAGCACCTCCGTCTGATGCCAGAGCCACTCTGTCCAATGCCGGAACACCTCCGGCTAATGACGGAGTCGCTCCGGCTGATGCACAAAGCCCTTTGTCTGATGAGGGAAGGAATGAAATTAATTGCGGACGAACTATCTTTTAATCTTACAAAAGTATCAAAGGTCTTACAAAACTTGTCCCAGATAATATGTATCTTTGCACAAATAATAAGTACATGAAAATGAAAATCAAGAAAGCTGGGAGGGAATAGAAATTATCTGGGGGATGTTTTTGTTTGAGATGATAGTTTTTTTGTAGTTTGGCGGCTTGAATACAAGAAAGTTAAGTTACGATGAAAGATAAGCGGACAATAATAAATCAGCATGATGAAACAGACGAACAATTAAAGAGTTTGTCTGACACAAGTATTATGCTTGAGTTTTCCAAATTGTTGACTTCCATTTATCCCCATTTAATTAAAGTTGGTACTCATTGTTATGACCCTTATGATGACATTTCCGAGAGTTTATTTTTAAATTTTGTTTATTCCACTTTTTCAGGTAAGTATGGAGCTATAATAAACAAACATCAGATCCATCGCTATGGTTTCACGCTTCACTGTTATCACAAAATAAATCATATTGAAGTCAAACCAAAATCATTTCCACTGACTTTGATTGCTTCGCAAGGACAACAGGCAATATTGACGGAAGAGGAACTTAAAGACAAAGAATTAATCTTTATTGCATTTGGAGACACTGTAAATAATTTATCAGGTGACCCCAGTCAAGTAAATCCTGAAACTGTAAACTTTAATTTTACTCTGATTGCAATTGTTGATAGTGAAACTGGTTTGTATTTTCGCAATGCAAAACACCACTGGGTTGCCAATAATTTAATTGAATTTGAACTTGTGTTGGAAGATTACAACAAAGACGAACATCAATACTATAAACAAAACTACTATGCAGATTGAAAGAACAGCATATAAAGGTGTCCGGTTTAATTTTGACCTAAACTCCTGACAGGTTTGATAATAAAAACAATACCTGTCAGGAGAAAAACCTGACAGGATACATACGATATAGATTTTCTTCCATCATTTTGTGATAGTTCCGCCCTCGCGGAAACAACAAAACGACGATGATGACTGCGAAGACAATTAATAGCATCGCGAAAGTGTATCTTTGCCGCCGAACAAAATTGTTCATTTGCATTTCTAATTTATTGTTTCTAATTTTTAATCTTAATACACTATGTTTTACTTTACCGATGCCACGATTGGCAAAATAATTGTCCACCACGTTGGCAATAAAAATAAGAACGAAGGACAAAAATTTTCTAAGCATTTGCTTCATCTCAAAGAAGATTTTATTAAAGAAATTCTGTTGCAATATTTCCTGAATCCTTTCAAAAGTGAGGCTTTGTATGAGTTCACCAACTTAGGCGAAGAGGAACTGAATGTCGTTTATCATTCCGTATCAACTATTTTTGATGACGATGCGAATTTCCTCAAAGAAAGCGTTAAGATAGCAAAGCATCTGTATGAGAAATCGGAGCATCCGAAGATTAATGGCGGTGAATTTTATGTCGTTTATTTTAAGAGCTGCGTCGTAGGCGATGAGGTTTGCGATGCCATCGGTTTATTCAAATCCGAGAACAAAGATACTTACCTCAAAGTGTATCAAAAGGAAGACGATTTCGCCATCGAATCGCAACAAGGAATCAACATTCATAAATTAGACAAAGGTTGCATCATCTTCAATACTGACAAGGAAAGCGGCTATCTCGCCTGCATGGTTGATAACTTGAATAAATCAGGTGAGGCACAATATTGGAAGGAAGATTTCTTAGGATTAAAACAACGGGAAGACGATTTTTATCACACCAAAAACATGTTGAATGTATGCAAAGATTTCTGTGATGAATTCCTTCACGATGATCAGGAAATTACCCGTCAGCAACAGTTTCTGATTAAAGACCGCTCGATGAAGTTCTTTGCAGATAATGAAAGCTACAACGAACAAACATTTGAAGAAGAAGTAATGCAAGAACCCGAGATAATAGAAGCCTTTCAGCATTACAAACAGAAGTATATGAATGGTGAAAACACTGTTCCTTCTGAAGATTTTGCCATCTCTGAAAGTGCTGTAAAGAATGCCAAGAAGTATTTTAAAAGCGTCTTAAAATTAGATAAGAATTTTCATGTTTATGTACATGGAAGCCCTGAATTCATAGAGAAAGGCTTCGATGATACCAAGAAAATGAACTTCTATCGGCTCTTCTTCAATGAAGAATTATAGCGTACGATTAATCTATCTTTTTGTCGGTTGTTAATTCTTCTTTTTAGTAATCACTTTTTCTTTTATATTTAATTACAAAACTGTGCAAGTAAAATCTACCTACAGTGAAATATTGCGTATATCATTACCGGTAATGGTTGCCGGTGTTGCACAAACAATTCTTGGCATCACCGACACCGCATTCCTTGGTAGAGTGGGGGAGATTGAGATGGATGCATCGAGCATCGGAGGGGTGTTTTATTTCGTGATGATGATGATAGGTATGGCTCTCGGTATCGGTTCGCAGATTATGATTGCAAGGAAATCGGGAGAGAAAATGGAGAACGAAATAGGCGGTATCTTCGACCAAAGCTTGGTATTGATGATTCTTTTTTCCGTCATCATTTTTTTTATGATAGAATATCTTTCGTCCATCTTTATTGGTTCGTTTCTTAAATCCAAAGAAGTGATAACGCAGACCAATATCTTCCTTCGTTATCGTGCCTTCGGAATCTTCTTTGTGATGATAGCGGTTTCCTTCCGTTCGCTGTATGTGGGCATTGCTGAAACGAGAGTGATTACGTATTCCTCTTTCGTGATGGCGATTGTAAATATCATCCTCGATTATGTATTGGTATTTGGTCATTATGGCTTCCCGAAGATGGGTGTTGCAGGAGCGGCACTTGCCTCGTCAATAGCGGAGGTGAGTGGTGCGGTATATTATTTTATTCATAGCATCTTTAATAAAACAATCTTTAAGTACCACCTCTTTCGTTTCAAGGAATTCAGTAAAACATCCATTATGAAAATCGTTAATCTATCAGCCCCTATCGTGATGCAATATTTCTTCTCAATGGGAGGTTGGTTTATCTTCTTTTTGGTTATCGAAAGGTTAGGCGAACATCCTTTGGCTATCTCTACTGTCATTCGGAATACGTTGATGATTATTATGATGCCTATTTGGGCTTTCTTTACTGCGGCTAATAGCATGGTGAGTAATGAAATCGGGCAGGGGAAGAGCGATGAGGTATTGGCATTGATAAAAAAGATTTGCATTTTGAGTGTTTCAACCATCACTATCATTATCCTGATTTGTTTGATGATGCCTGAAATGATTCTTCAGATTAGCACTTCGGATGTGGCGATCATTCGCGATTCGTTACCTTCATTTTATATTATTTGTGGGGGGTGTTTTATGTTCTCGTTTTCGTCTATATTACTTAGTGCGGTGTCTGGTACGGGGGCGACGAGGGTTACGATGATTATCGAATTTATCAACATTGTGATTTATCTGGCTTATCTTTTTGTGTTGAGGGAAATTAATCCGAGGATAGAGGTTTTTTGGACTGGGGAGATTGTTTATTGGTTTACGATGGGGGTTATGTCTTTCTTTTATCTGAAAAGTAATCGTTGGAAGGGGGTTGTTATTTGATTATTGGGGGGGGGGGTACTAATGTGATTCGGGTACTTACAAATGTGATTCGGGCACTTACAAATGCGATTTGGGTGGTTGCAAATGCGGTTTGGGTGGTTGCAAATGCGATTTGGGCACTTACAAATGTGATTCGGGTGGTTACAAATGCGATTCGGGCACTTCCAAATGCGATTCGGGCACTTTTTTTTGTCTCCGATTCGGCTTTTATGACGGGGGATGGGGTCGGGATTGCAAATCCTGGGCAGCGGGTTTCAACCTTACAGGAAATCGCGAAGGGGCGATTACCTGTCAGGATGAAATCGCGAAGGGGCGATTGCTTGTCAGGTTGCTTGAGGGTATGGGGAACTGGGGGCGTCTGCTGCGCGAGGGATGGTAGGGGCGGTACGGTTGCCGCCTTTTGGTGGGGTTCTGTGGTGGGGAGGCGGCAGGGGACGCGCCCAAAAGGGTTTAAGGTTTAAGGTTGTTGCCGTGTTCCAAAACCTTAAACCCTCTTAAACCTTAAACCTTAGACTTTTTTATCTTTGCCGCCGATGAAGATTAAGATTGGGGTTGTTTTTGGTGGGAAATCGCGGGAGCGGGAGGTTTCTTTTGCTGGCGGACGGACGGTGTTTGATAATTTGAATAAGTCTATCTTTGAGGCGGTGCCGATTTTTGTGGATAGCTTTGGTAACTTTGTATTGCTGGATTGGGAGTTTGTTTATAAGGGTAGTATTCGTGATTTTTATCCTCCGGTTTCGGTGTTGCCAGTGTCGCCGAATGGCTTTCAGATTTATGCGGAATCGTTGGGCGATTTGTCGAAGAAGGAGCAGGTGGATTTGATTGGGAAGATTGGGAAGAGAATTGCTGTGGAGGACTTGGGGGAGTATATTGATTTTGCTTTTCTTTGTTTGCATGGTGCGTTTGGGGAGGATGGTCGGATTCAGGGGTTGTTTGAGTATTATGGGATTCCTTATTCGGGGTCGGGTATCCTTTCGTCGGCTATCGGGATTGATAAAGGGTATCAGAAAGATTGTATGGATGAGACGGATTATTCGTTGCCGGCGTATGTGATTACCTATTTCAAGGAATGGTTTTATCATACTGATAAGGAGCGGCAGGAATTGTTTAAGGATTTGCTGGAGGATATTAAGCTGCCGATGGTTATCAAACCTGCTACGCAAGGGTCTTCAGTGGGTATTACCATTCTTAAAGAGAATGGTTTCAGGGAGTTTTGCAGGGCGGTTAATCGTGCCTTTTTTATTGAGGAATTGACTAAGAAAGACTGGGATAAGAGGGACCAAAAGGAGCGGGTGGATTATATTAAATCGTTAACCGATATTCGCGACGGGATAGGGCTACCGCTTTTGTTTAATGATGATGAAGTAATCTACCATCCGGAGGCTTTGTTGAAGAAGATAGATGCTTATTTCGCGGTGAATAAAAAGAAGTTGGTGCTTTACGGCATGGATAGCGAGAAGGAGGTATTGATAGAAGAATTTATTGATGGCAAAGAGTTCTCTTGCATTGTGATTGATGATGAAGGGATAGGTGTTTCGTTGCCGCCGACACAGATTATTAAAGGAAAAGAGTTGTTCGATTACCGTTCCAAATACCTTCCGGGATTATCTCGCAAGGTTACGCCAATAGAGATACCTTACGAGCAGATTGAGGACATCATGGATCAGTGTGAGAACCTGTTTATGGATCTTCACTTTGATGTTTATGCGCGGATAGATGGTTTTATTAAAGAAGATGGTGAGGTATTTCTTAATGACCCTAATACCACGTCGGGGATGATGCCTTCGTCCTTCTTTTTCCATCAGGCAGCGGAGATTGGGCTTAATCCTTCGCAGTTTTTAACCTTCATTATCCAGAGTTCGTTACAGAAAAGGATCAGCGACATGAAGGATTTGAAAGCATTGCCTGATTTATTGAATCGGCTGGATATGGAACTGGTAAAAGTACAAACGCTGCTGTCAAATAAGATAAGGATAGCCGTTGTTTTAGGTGGATATTCGAGCGAAAGACATATCTCCGTGGAGAGTGGAAGGAATGTTTTCGAGAAATTAGCATCGAGCGAGAAGTATGAACCTGTCCCCGTCTTCCTTTTGGGTGATGACAAGGCTTTTGAGCTATATAAAATCCCGATAAACATACTGCTGAAGGACAATGCAGATGATATCAAAGAGAAAATACATGCCTACAAACCTCACCGCATACTGGAAGAGATAAAAGAAAACTGTTCCGACATAACTGACAAGTATGCCAGCGCAGATAACCTAGAAGTCCCGACAAGAGTAACCTTCCTCGAGCTCGCTACGATGGTGGACGGAGTCTTTATAGCATTGCACGGCAGACCAGGAGAAGACGGAACGATTCAACAGGAACTGGAACGCGTAGGACTACCATACAATGGCTCCAGTCCGGCATCGTCCAGGCTAACTATAAACAAGTTCCTGACCAATGAGGTATTAAAAAGCAACGGTTTCATAGTGGCAAAGCATTCTTTGGTACTGCAAAAGGACTACCAGCATGATGCCGCGCAAACTATACATACCATTCTCCAAGAATACACATTCCCCTTCATCGCTAAGCCTGTGGACGACGGCTGTTCGAGTGCGGTCAAGAAGATTAAGAATGCAGACGAATTAAAAGCATATTCAGAACTCATCTTTCGACATGCGGAGCCGCTCGATCCGGTATTGTGCGAACGACTTCACCTATCGGAAAAGGAAGAATTCCCTATGAAAGACGCGTTTCTGATAGAAGAGTTAATAACTTCAAATGCCGCCAATCATTTTCTGGAAATAACCGGCGGACTTTTAACCCATTTCGAGGGCGATTCGGTAGTGTACGAAGTCTTTGAGGCATCGGAAACCCTCTCAGAAGGTGATGTTTTGTCTTTAGAAGAGAAGTTCCTCGCGGGAGAAGGACAGAACATCACGCCAGCAAGGTATTCCGCCGTCGAAGCGGATAGAGAAAAGATTTCCCAGGTAGTAAAAAACACCTTTCTAAGTGCTGCCAAAGTTTTAGACATACAAGGATACGCCCGAATAGACGCCTTCGTCCGCGTTTACGACCCAGAAAACATAGAAGTAATCTTCATCGAAGTCAATTCACTACCAGGAATGACGCCAGCAACCTGTATTTTTCATCAATGCGCACTGAACGGCTACAAACCATACCAGTTCGTTGACAAAATACTATCCTTCGGATTCGAACGGGTACTGAAAAACCTCCCAACACACTGACAATTCCCCCGAGCAGGTTATCCCCGCAGAATTAACCTGCCAGAAAGCTCGCTAACCTGCTTCTTCCCGTTCATTCCGTATGCAAAAAAGTGGTAAGCAATACCTGCTTTCAGCCCTTTAAAGTCGGTCTTTTTCCCTTTCCCATCAGCCGATGAAAAAACAATATGAGCCGCGCCGGCAACGGTAATCTCCAGCAGCCCATTCACTATGTTTACGACCGGTTCCGTACCGTCATCCAGCGTTTCAGGACCTTCAATCGCAACAATAATAGTCTTCGTTGGGCGATACGTTTTCCCATTCGCAATTCTAATAACAACCTTCCCCGTTCCGATATTCTTCCCCACGATTACAGGTGTTTCCGGAGCCCCTTTACGCCTCTGATTCAGTTTTTCAGGTGTCAAAAACGACTGACTGATATTCGCCGCCGCCTCTTCCCGTGTCTTCCGGTTCGCATCGGCATTGGCAATCGCTTCAACCATATCGGCATACACCGCAAGCCAATTCATCCCCCGCGCCATGGCAGTGCTAATCGCTCGTTTATTAGCCTTTTTCCGAACTTTGGCATAAGTATTCACCGCAGTCTGTATTGCCTCGAAACGAGCAGTACCTTCCTCGTAAAATTCAGTAGGAATATTCGGATCTTCATACAGAGAAAAGCCCGATCCGGCATTGATACAATTGATTATATACTGAATTAATGCAGCAGCATGTTTGATATTCGTAAAGTCGGTTCTTTTCACGAACAGTTTCCTAAGAGTAGAGATAGTTATCATAGTATAAAAATGAATTTAAGTAGTAGATTTCAGAACTTCGGTATTGGAGTTCAGAACTTCGGTAGTAGAGTTCAGAACTTCGGTATTGGAGTTTGCAACTTTAGTATTGGAGTTTGCAACTTTAGTATTGGAGTTTGCAACTTCGGTATTGGAGTTTGCAACTTCGGTATTGGAGTTTGCAGTTTTGGTATTGGAGTTAAGAGTTTCGGTATTGCAGTTTGCAACTTCAGTATTGGAGTTTGCAGTTTTGGTATTGGAGTTAAGAGTTTCGGTATTGCAGTTTGCAACTTCAGTATTGGAGTTCGCAGTTTCAGTATTGGAGTTCGCAACTTCGGTATTGCAGTTAAGAGTTTCGGTATTGGAGCTAAGAGTTACAATACCAAAACTTCGGTTTACAATACCATTGGAAGGAGTTTTCATACCATTAGAAGGAGTTTTCATACCATTAGAAGGAGTTTCAATACCATTAAAATGAGTTTTCATACCATTAAAATGAGTTCTCATACCATTAAAATGAGTTCTCATACCATTAGAAGGCGTTTCAATACCATTAGAAGGAGTTTTCATACCATTAAAAGGAGTTTTCATACCATTAGAAGGCGTTTCAATACCATTAAAATGAGTTCTCATACCAAAGGAATAAAAAAACATATGTTTTTTTTAGTTGCAATACCAAAAGTCAGTTTACTGGTATTGCTCCCCGTAGCAGTAGTATCAAAACTCGCAGGACTGGTATTAAAACTCCGAGTTTTGGTATTGGAACTCCGAGGAGCAATATTGAAACGATCGGGAACACTATTCGAACTAAAAAAAAACATATGTTTTTTATGAATTTCGGTATTGGAACTCCAAAAAGAGGTATTAAAAGAGCTATGACCAATACCAAAATCCCCAACATCAATACCAGAGGGCAGGGGAGTAGTACTGATACTCATCCCACTCATACCCAAATAGATACCTCCAATATCGGAATCCTTATTAACAATACCAAAACGCTCTTTTACAATAGTACTCATCATAATTACACTACGTTAACTCGTTCTAAACCTACCACAACGCCGCAAATCTAAACTATTCCTCGGAATAACAATACCAGAAAGCAAAATAGTAGTACCGGAACGGACGGAAACAGTACTGCTCCTCCGCTAATTACCAATGGAAAGCCGCGCTTTGGCAGCAGAATCCTGCGCAGCAAAGTCGGAATTCAGGAATTTAAGGTAACCCGTCATCGCAATCATAGCGGCATTGTCGGTACAGTATCCAAAATCTGGAATAAACACATTCCACCCCAGCTTTTCACCATCGGTCAGCAACCTTTTACGTAGCAACGAGTTCGCAGAAACACCGCCCGCCACAGCAATCGTATTGATTTTGTAATGAGCAGCAGCCAATTTCAGTTTTGCAAGTAGTATTTCCACGATAGTATATTGAGCCGAGGCACAAATATCATTGATGTTGTCCTGAACAAAGTCGGAATTCGCTTGTACACCATCCCTCACCAGATAAAGAACAGCGGTCTTCAATCCAGAGAAACTGTAATCGAACCCAGCAACCTTGGGATGCGTAAAAACAAACCTGTTCGGGTCGCCAGCAAGTGCAAACTTGTCCACAAGAGGACCGCCCGGATAAGGAACACCCATGGTCTTCGCGATTTTGTCAAAGGCTTCGCCGGCAGCATCATCGGTCGTCTCCCCAACAACCTTCATCTCGAAAAAATCACTAACCAAAACGATTTGAGTATGCCCTCCCGAAACAGTTAAGCATAGAAAAGGGAAAGTAGGAACACCTTTTTTCGTATCATCCCTAATGAAATGCGCGAGAACATGTGCCTGCATGTGATTTACAGCAATGATCGGCACGCCAAGACCCATGGAAAACGCTTTAGCAAATGAAGAACCCACGAGTAAAGATCCTAACAACCCGGGACCCCTAGTAAAAGCCACGGCAGCAAGTTCTTTCTTGCTGATTCCGGCAATGCTCATCGCGTTTTCAACCACGGGAATTATGTTTTGCATATGCGCTCTCGAAGCAGCCTCAGGTATTACGCCGCCATACAGTTTGTGGATGCTTTGGTTGGCTATGGAATTCGATAAAACATAACCATTTTTCAGGACGGCAGCAGCGGTATCGTCGCAAGAAGATTCGATGCCGAGAATGTAGATGTCTTTATTCATTATTAGGGATATTATTTAGGTACGGGAATTGTGTTAACTTTGCGCACTTGGTTTATATTTCATTTTTAAAGGGCAAAATTATCAAAAAGGCACGTAAAATAATTCTGTGGGTTGTGATAAACCTCATCGGCATCATGTTAATCGGCTACGGACTGTTGCATTTGCCGTATGTTCAGGTACGAATTACGAACGTCGCTATGAACTATTTCGCGGGCAAGTTGCATACGAAGATACATATCAATGGAGTGAACGTGGAGTTCTTTAATAAGGCGGTTTTGGAGGGCTTTTATGTCGAAGATCAACACCACGATACGCTGCTGTATGCCGGAAAATTGAAATTGAGTATCACCGATTTTATTTTGAAGAAGTCCTTCTTCGACATTAACACTTGCGAGCTGGACAATACCTACTTCCATCTAAAAACTTACAAGGGAGAGAAGGATTTGAACATACAATTTATCCTGAATGCCTTGAAAACAGGCGCTCCTAAGGATACTACTGCGGTTGGATTGAAGTTATCTTGCAAACATCTGGTACTGAATAATATTGACTTTACCTTGATAGATGAAAACGATACTTCTACCGAGCAGGGCATCAACTTTAGTCGCCTCCATGTAAAGAAAATCAGTGGCGAATTGAACGAATTCAAGATGGTTGGAGATAGTATTACTACGAATCTGCATGGGCTTTCTTTTATTGACCACAGTGGGTTTGTTTTGAATGACTTTTCTGCAGATATTACCTTCTCTCCTACCAATTTTTCATTCAAATCTTTAACGATTAAGACCCCAAATTCTATGATCAAAGGGGAATATACGATGGTTTATGATAGTATCGCTTGCATCAACGATTATTACGATAAAGTATATATCAAATCGAAGTTTAATAACAGTGTTATTTCGTTTAAAGACCTTGGATATTTTGAGCATTCGTTGTATGATATGAATACCACCTTCAAACTTAGCGGCGACATCAAGGGAACTATCTCTAAATTGAAATGCAGGAATCTGGATATAGCCTTTGGAGACGTTACGAGGTTCAAAGGGAATGTAAATATGGATGGATTGCCGGATATAAATAATACATTTATTGATCTTTCACTTGAAAGTTTACAAACTAATAAGCATGATCTGGAAAAGATAGAACTACCGAATAAAAAACATATTGACCTTTCGGAAAATCTCAAGGATCTTGGTGTTATTAACCTTAGCGGAAAGTTTACTGGGTTCGTTGCTGACTTTGTGGCGTATGGAAATTTGAAAACAGCACTAGGAACTATCTCTTCTGACATCAATGTTAAGTATAATAAACCTACACAAACGACTACTTATTCTGGAAAGTTATCCACCCTGAATTTTAACCTTGGGAAGATTATTCAACAAGAACCTTTACTTGGTATAATATCATTGAATGCAAAGGTAAAAGGTACGGCTTTTCCTCTAGAGAAAAATATTGTTATTGAGAAAGATGAGAACCTGATTGGAACTCTGTCAAGATACTTTAAAAAGTTTAATGCAGACCTTGAAGTGAACATTCAGAACATGGATTTTAATAGTTATAATTATAAGAATATTGTTCTCAATGGTCATGCCTCAAACCGTCAGTTCCATGGCGACTTGGATATTAACGATGAAAATATAAATATGAACTTTAATGGGGCTGTGGACTTCAGTAAAGAGCTGCCTGTGTTCGATTTTAACACCTGCGTATCAGAAGCTAAGTTAGCTACATTAAATCTCGTAAAACGGCATCAAAGCTCTTCACTGTCCTCGGATATGTCTATTCATTTTACAGGCAATAAGTTGGATAATATTTATGGTTTTATTGCTTTAAATAATACCTCATATCATGAAAAGACAGAGACTTTAATCTTGAATAAATTAGAAATAAATGCCTCTGGTGAAGGGAAGATAAAAACCCTTGATCTCAAATCAGATATTGCTGATGCAAACATATTTGGTGAATATAAATTCCAGAATTTACTTCCTGTTTTAAAAAGCCTGCTTGGTAATTTTATTCCTGAATATAAAGACACAAACAATACCAAACGCGAGGTGCAGAAATTCGATTTTTCAATTCATATAAAAGATGCAAATGAGGTTACTAAGATATTCCTTCCGCAGTTAAGAGTAGCACCATTTACTTCATTCAACGGTTCCTTTAATTCTACTACAGGGAAGTTGCAAATGACTGGCGTGTCTCCACTCATCAAATATAACAAGATGGCAGTTCGGGATTTTGAAATAGATATTAATTCAGATAAGAATTATCTAACAGCAGATGTTAACTGCTATAAGTTCTTTATTAATGACAGTTTGTGGATAAATGATGTTCAAGTCAGTACCCAGATAAAGGCTGATAGTATTTTCTTCCAAACCCTTTTGCAGAATGTAAAGAATGCTCCGAATCATGCTAAAATTAATGGTTTCCTTTCATTCGGTGGAGCCAATATTGCGACAGTTAAGATACTTCCTTCAGAGATAGTTATTGATAATAAGTCTTGGGAAATCAATTCTAATAACCTTATTGATATTGATACAAATTACTTATCAGTAAAAAATTTCAGCCTTGAAAGTGGTAAACAAAAGATAGTGGTTGACGGAAAAATATCTTCCAATCCGAATGATAAATTAAACATCAATTTTTCTAAACTGAACTTTAATAATTTCGATGAACTTCTGAAGACTATTGGAATAAAAGCTTATGGAATTATCAATGGTGATGCGAACCTTACTGGTCCTACAAATAACTTCCATATCAGCTCTAATTTGTTGATTGACGGGCTTAAAGTGAATGATGATTTATTTGGTGATGCCAATATTGCAACCACTTGGGATGATCAAAAGAAGATAGTGGGAATTGTTGCCAATGTTGCGAACGGGAATGTAAAGACCATAGACATTCACGGCAACTATTATGCAGCACGCGATTCAAACAACCTCGACTTTGAACTTAATCTGGATCAGATAAATCTTAATCTTCTCAACCAGTTCATAGATGCGGTGATGGTTATTGACAAAGATTCAAAGGGGAAGGCAGCGGGAAAGATTATCGTTAAGGGAACTCCCGATAATCCTGATATTAAAGGCAGGTTGCACCTCTCCAATATCGGGTTTGTATTTACTTTCTTAAATACCCATTACACCTTTAGCAACGACGTGGATGTTACCAGCATGGGCTTCTATTTTGATAATTTGCAGCTTAAAGATGATAAGGGAAACAACGCCTCTTCTTCGGGTTCGATAACGCATAAAAAATTCAAGGAGTGGAATCTGAATCTGGCGATGAATCTTTATAAATTCCAGATGCTGAATACTACGGAATCCATGAATGATTTATTCTATGGAACTGCTTATGCTACGGGGGCCGTAGCTCTAAATGGTCCTATCGAAAACTTGGTGTTGAAGGTCGCTGTCAAGTCGGAGAAGGGTACCCAAATAAGTATCCCGATGAACAACAATACCGATGTTAGCGAGAGCGATTTTATTACATTCGTTAGCATGGGAACAAACAGTGCCTTGGAACAGAAGAAATATGAAGCTAACTTTGGCGGCTTGCAAATGAATTTCGACTTGGAGATTACGCCTGAAGCCGAGTTGCAGATTATCTTCGATGAGAAGGTGGGGGATAAGATAAAAGGCAACGGCAATGGTAATTTGAAGATGGATATTAATACCAATGGCAACTTCAATATGTATGGTGACTTCACGGTTGAAAAGGGCAACTACCTCTTCACCTTCCGAGACCTCGCCAACAAGCCTTTTGTCATTCAAAAAGGAGGAACGATTCTATGGACAGGACCCGCATTGGGAGCGACTTTGAACCTTAACGCCATTTATTCTACACAGGCAAAAATATCCGACCTGCTCGTTTCCCTTTCTTCAGATTCTGTCATCGAAAAACAGTCGAGACCTGTTAATGTTATGCTTAATCTGACAGGGAATTTATTATCCCCTCAAATCGAATTCGGCATCACCTTCCCGAATCTTAATAACGACAATCTTATTAATGAAACCAACCACGCATTAAGCAACAAAGCCGAGATTAATAAACAGGCATTCGCCTTGCTTGCCTTGGGATATTTTATGCCCGCTGGCGGCAACTTCGATGGCTTAAATTCCAGCAGCGCGGGCTACAACCTTAGCCAGCTCCTTTCGAGCCAAATGTCCAACCTTACCGGGCAACTGATCAAGAATGTCAACCTCGGTGTCAACTACCATCCCGGAGGTACGCTGTCGAAGCAAGAAACCGACCTCTTGATCTCTACCCAGCTCTTCAACGACCGCTTGAGTATTGATGGCAACTTCGGCTATGCCAGCAATGCCGTAACCAACAATCTGGTCGGCGATTTCAACCTCCTCTATCGCATTACACAAAGCGGAAATCTGCAATTCAAAGCCTTCAATAAGACCAATAGCAATGCCATTAATTCGGTCGGTTACAGCCTTACACAAGGTGTCGGATTAGTCTATCGGAAGGAGTTCGATTCCTGGATGGATTGGTTCCGGAAGAAGAATGAAGTGACCAAGAAAACGGATACTCCGAAGGCAAATTAGCAAGGGCGACACCCTCTGTTTAATATTATTTTCCATAAATAATACTCTGAATTCTCAACTGGGAATTGCTACGCCACAACTGGGAATTGCTACGCCACAATTGAGAACAGCTGCGCCACAATTGAGAATAACTGCGCCACAATTGAGAACAGCTGCGCCACAATTGAGAATAGCTCCGCCACAATTGAGAACAGCTGCACCACAATTGAGAATAGCTCCGCCACAACGGAGAACAGCTGCGCCACGATGGAGGATTTCCAATCCTCCACGGAGGATTTGTAATCCTTCACGGAGGATTTCAAATTATCCGTTTCCTAAAAGTAAGATTATAAAAAGGATTAATACCATTTAATAAGGTATTAATAAGCACTTTGTATGTTATCAGATAAGAAAATCGAAGGATGTCACAGGTCTTAATTCCGAAGAATAAAATAAATACCCATTTACCAAAAAATCGGCTCTCGGTACTACTTTTTAAGGCTTTTTTTGGATTTCATAAGCATAAAACCGCTATCCCTCCGAATTATTATCGCAACTTAAGCCCCGTTTTATTCCGGGCGTTCTATAATTTTCAGAAGTTCAAATCGTCTTTAGGATATTTTTTCTCCTCTTTGTAAGTACTAAAAAATTCTTGATTCGGGGGATGATAAGGAATGCCGGATACCATTTAAGGAAAGGTTAAAGTTCATGATACAATAGTTTATTACATTAAAATAACCTACTTTCGCCCCCTCGAAATAAATTAATAAAGTATTAAACAAGTATTAAAACAAATGAAAAAAATTGTAACCGTAATCGTGCTCCTAATGACCATGTTCATCACCGGATTCGCACAATCAACTACCGATCTGAACGCCCCGCTGCCGATCAATCCGAACATCCGAATGGGCAAGTTACCGAATGGAATGACGTATTACATTATGCGCAATACGAAGCCCGAACATCGTGCAGAATTCCGCCTTGCCGTGAATGTTGGGTCCACACAAGAGAATGATGACCAGCAAGGGTTGGCTCACTTCACCGAACACATGGCGTTCAATGGCTCTGCACACTTTCAGAAGAACGATTTGGTGGATTATATCGAGAGTATCGGTAGTAAATTCGGGGCTGATCTGAATGCTTATACCAGCTTCGACGAAACAGTGTATATGCTTCAGGTGCCGACCGATTCTGTTCAGATAATTGACAAGGCATTCCTTATTTATGAAGATTGGGCGCACAACCTTTCCTTCGATCCTACCGAGATTGATAAAGAACGCGGAGTGGTTACCGAAGAATGGCGGTTAGGACAGGGTGCAAATGAACGAATGAGGCGACAATATTGGCCCACTATGTTCAAAGATTCCCGCTACGCCGTCCGTTTGCCGATCGGGAAGAAGGATATTTTGCAGAACTGCAAGTATGAAACTTTGAGTTCCTTTTATCATGAATGGTATCGCCCCGAGAATATGGCATTTATCGTTATTGGAGATATTAATGTGGATGAAATGGAAGCGAAGATCAAGAAACAATTTACGTTTAAGAACACGAACCCGACCCGTACCTTGCAATCCTTTCCGGTGCCTGATACGCATGGGGTCATTGTCTCGAAGGCTACCGATAAAGAGGCTACAAATACCGTGATTCAGATCCTTTATAAACTCCCTAAAGAAGCTGTTAAAACAGTTGGCGACTTTCGTAAAGATTTAATCGCGGATGTATATAATACGATGCTCGGAGCAAGGATGAGAGAGCTTACACAACAAGAAAATCCTCCCTTTGTTTTCGGCAATACCAGCTATAGTGGGTTGGTTAGGACGAAGAATGCGTACCGTTCGTTTGCTGTTGTGAAAGATGGCGGAATAGAACGCGGAATAGAGACCTTGGTTACCGAGAATCAACGCGTTAAAAAGTATGGTTTCACAACAACCGAATTGGAAAGGATCAAGAAAGAGATGATCAGGAATGTAGAGACTCAATACAACGAAAAAGATAAGACGGATTCAAAGAATTTTACACGGGCTATCGTCGCTAATTTCTTAGATGCAGAGCCTATTCCGGGCATAGCGTATGAATATGAATTTTATAAGAAACAATTGCCCTCCATTACCATCGAAGAGGTCAATGCTTTGGCGAAGAAATGGATACATGAGGACGATGCGATGGTCGTTATAACAGGTCCTGAAAAAGGTGCCGCCACAATGCCTACTGATGATAAAGTAAAGGAGATATTAAAGAACGTAATGACCAAAGATATTAAGCCTTATGAGGATAAAGTTTCCGATAGTCCGTTGCTTGCCAACAAGCCTACGGCGGGGAAAGTGGTGGATGTAAAGGAAACGAAAGAGATGGGGATTACTACCTGGAAATTATCCAACGGAGCGACCATTATTCTGAAACCTACCGACTTTAAAAATGATGAAATTATCTTTACCGGCTTCAGTATGGGCGGTACTTCGTTGGTTGCTGATAAGGATTATCTGAATGCCTCCGAGTGTGCTACTATTATTGATAATGGAGGCATTGGATCTTTTGATGCTGTGCAACTTCAGAAGCAATTGGCGGGGAAAGTGGCGAATGTAAATCCTTATATTGATGATGCCAAGCAAGGATTCACGGGGCATTGTGCACCGTCGGACATGGAAATGATGTTTCAGTTGGTGTATCTTTACTTTACCAATCTTAATAAAAGCAAGACCGATTTTCAGGCTTACATAGAGCGAGAAAAGGGCTTGTTACAGAACAGAAGTTCGAGCCCTGATGCGGCGTTTCAGGATACTATCAAGGTAACGATGGGGCAATACAATCTTCGTTCTAATCCGATGACCGAAAAGCAGTTGGCAGAGATCAATATGGATCGTGTTTTCGAGATATTCCAAGAGCGTTTTGCAGATGCCAATGGCTTTACCTTTACCTTCGTTGGGAACTTCAAGCCAGAGACCATCAAACCCATGATAGAACTGTACATTGGCGGCATTCCTATGAAGGCTAACAAGGGGGTTGAGAAGTGTAAAGACCTTGGTTTGAATCCTCCGAAAGGGAAGATAGAGAAGACCATTCGGAGGGGTATAGAACCTAAGAGTTCCGTGAGTATTAAGCTCACGAATAAGTTTGTTTATAACCGTAAAAACAGGAATGATTTAAATCTGTTGATGCGACTCGTAAGTATTAAATTGAGGGAGCAGATGAGGGAAGAGAAAAGCGGCGTATATGGCGTAAGAGCGACCCCTTCGATGAGTCATTATCCGACACAAAGTTATGAGTTGAACTTTGGTTGGGGGTGTGCTCCGGAGAATGTCGAGATACTCATCAAAACCATGTGGGAAGAGATCGAAAAGATTAAGGCTACGGGCTGCAACGACAAGGATATGTTGAAGATAAAAGAGACTGCCTTGCGTGAACGCGAAACGTATCTTAAAGAGAATCGGTTTTGGTTGGGAGCTATCAATAATTCTGCTTTTGATGGGGAGAATATCTTAGAATTGAATGACTATACCGCTTATGTTAATGGGCTGAAGTCGGATGATTTCAAACGGTTGGCGAATCAGTATTTAACGAAAGAAAATATGGCACAATTTACCTTGATACCTACTATCAAATAACCTCTTGTTACTTTATCCAATATAAAAGAAGCGACACTTGTGTCGCTTTTTTTATTGGGATTCGGCATTATTGTTTATTTTATGCACCAATTAATTACTGCTGACGGACCTCAAGGTATGGATTTAGTAATTAAGATACCTGTAGATTAATAATTTGGTTATAAAACCTGTTAAGGAGCCTTTCATTAACAGGTTTTATAACCTATCATTACATAGTTACTTAGGATGTGCACATAGTTACTTAGGATGTTCACATAGTTACTTACGATGGTCACATAGTTACTTACGATGGTCACATAGTTACTTACGATGGTCACATAGTTACTTAAGATGGTCACATAGTTACTTAGGATGGTCACATAGTTACTTAGGATGTGCACATCCTTACTAAGAATCATCTGAAAGTAGATTTTTAAGCCTACATATTTAGAAAAAGATAAACAAAATATTAACAATATATAAGAAAATGAAAGTAAAAAATTGTGATATAGGCACGGCAAAAGTTTGTCAGTGCGGGAATTGGCTGACTCATTGGGAAAGGAGTTCTCAAAATAAAGTCAGGATGTGCGTGGTGAAGGACTGTTCTGGCTTTGATGTCCTCGGCTCTCATGTCATCAAAGAAGACTCCGGCGACAAAGAAATATACATCATCCCCCTTTGTAAAGAACATGCGGTAAGTACCGAAGAAATGGACATCTTTAATGATGTTCCCATGGTATCCGCTGATGTGAAGAAGACCTGCCGCGCAAACTCGTCAGTTATGCTACAAGACGGCGAGCGGTAGGGGAGGGACTTCCCAAGAAAAATGTAGTTTTGCATCGTGAGATAAAAAATCATTAAAATAATACTATGGAGGAAGCAGAAGAGGCAGTAGAAATGTATGAACTGGGCTTGGCAGAAGGCAAGGAACAGTATTATGATACCCGAATATTTATTCAAATAATATTAGGGTATTTATTCAAAGAGAAGTTTGCAGAGGCAGATAAGGTAATGCAATCAGCTAAGAAGCAACATCCCGATACCTTGGTTCTATTTGTTTTTGAAGGGATGATTCTATTTGAATTAAGAAGGTTTGATGAAGCAATTGAAGTGCTTAATACCGCGGCATTGCATCAACCTACGGATTATATGATTTATACTGTTCGGGCTAACTGTTATTTCCAGATACAAGAGCCAGAATTAGCACGAGCAGACAATAGAAAGGCAGAAGAATATGGATATGATATTTCTGAAATGTATGAATTCGAGGGGAAAGAATTAGTGACTTCGGTTAAACAGAAGGTTAAAGAAATGGAACCTTTAGCGTATTTTAATGAAATACGCCAAGATTACTCCAGTGAATATGAAGCCCTGGATTCTGTCTTAAAAGTTTATGAATTTAACATCGGAATTGAGATCCCCGAAGCACTAAACTTTTTCGGTAAATTAGTAGAAGATAATCCTTCCTCGGTTGTTCGTTGGATGTTCTTCGGAAATATTAATAGAATACAAGGAAAATATGCCGAAGCTACTGAAGCCTTTGATTTTGCTATCAGTCTTGATCCTGAAAACGCTATTATCTATCACGAAAAGGCACGTTTTGCCTCCATGAATTGCGATTACGAAGAAGCTGTTAATGCTTATTATATGAGTATTAAATATGCTAAACCAACAGACGAAGAATTCTTTACCCAGCACGAAGGAGAGGAAAAGCATGATAATATTAATACCACTTATTATTGGATAGGGTTTTGCTATATGCAATCAAAAGAATATAAAAAAGCAGAAGAAGTTTATAGAATTCATAATGTAATAAACCATGAAACAACTGATTCGCAGGGATGTATCGGAGATGCTTTAATGAAGCTAAAAGAGTTTAAAGAAGCCGTTCCATACTATGAAAAAATGAATGAAATAGATGGCAACGACGAGCCTTATATATTAGATCGCTTGGGCTATGCTTACTATAAAGCAGGGGACATAACAAAGGCTCAAGAAACTTTTGATAAAATAGACAAAGATGGTTTTCTTGCTGAAGAATATTATTGTTTTTATCCCCAATTTCTATGGGATATGGGCGAAGAAAAGAAAGCAATGGAAGTAATCAATGAAGGTGTTTTTAGATACCCTGTTATAGCCTCATTATTTTATGTAAAAGCAGCTTTATATTATCAAATGGATGACAACATTAATGGTAATAAGCTTTTGAATACTGCACTTAAACTTGGTTTTAATGATTACGATCTCTTATTCGAATACGCTCCTGAATTAGAAGGTAATAAAGAGATCGAGAAGGTGATAGAAGACTATAGAATTGCACATAAATTAAAGCAATAATCGGTACCTCCCCTCAATAATAACATTCAATATAACGGTGATTGATTAAATCAAATCCCTAAGCCGACAAAACAAGGAGAATCCATCCCCTTTTTTTTCCTTTCTTTGCCGCTTCATTCACCAAATTAATTTTATAAAACGATGATCGTAGTTAGTATTTTTTATGCTGGACACCCAGTCCTCTTAGCTCTCTTATTTGTCGGAACTTGTGTCGGATTTTCGTTGGCAGGCTTGCTGATTTCCAAGAGATACGTCGCCAAAGAAAGCCTTGAAATCAGCAAAGACGGCATCATTGCTTACATGAATGTCGTAGCCCTTCTCTTTGCCGTCCTGCTTGCATTCTTAGTGATAGCGGTATGGGAAAATTATGAAAAAAATCAGAACAATGTGTCTGACGAAGCCAACTATTTAGGCTCATTATATCGGAATATCAATACATTGCCCGACACCATGCGGATAGAGTTTCACAAGGAATTAGAAGCCTATAAAACTGCCGTTGTAACCATAGAATGGTTCTCGATGGAGAAAGGAAATGATGCCAAAGAAGTGCGGCAGGTAATCGTGCAAGTGTTTAATTCCATCGCGAAATATGATAAGACGAATGAACGGCGCGACATTATCTTTGGAGAGGTGTACAAAGAGTTTAATGCCATGTTCGATTGCCGCAGAAACCGGCTCATAGCCTGCGGAGAAAACCTCCCTTCGGTACTATGGCTGGTATTAATAATGGGAATGGTGGCGACCATCTTTTTTAGTTATTATTTTTACATCGAACCCTTCAAGGTACACATCATATTTACGGTTGTTTTGGGCATTGTTATTGGCTTAACCTTGTTTCTCGTGTTCATTCTCGAACATCCGTTTCATGAACCCTGGAAAATCTCCTCCGATGTCTTCGAGAAGGTACATTTAATAGTAGAATAGCCGCCCGGTAAGGCGCATATTAAGGCAAAGAAACCACCGCTTTATTTACTTACTTTGCCACCGATGAATATTAAGAATTTACACCTCCTGAATTTTAAGAATTATGCCGCGATAGACCTCTATTTCGATGAAGGTATCAACTGCTTTGTGGGCAATAACGGCGAAGGAAAAACGAACCTGCTGGATGCCATTTATTACCTCTCGATGTGTAAGAGTTATTTCAACTTTATAGATAGCCAAAACGTCAAACACGGCGAACATTTTTTCCTGATCAAAGGGACTATCCATGATCATGATAAAGAGGATGAAATATATTGTGGATTTAAGATTAATCAAGGCAAAGTTTTTAAGAAAAACGGGAAGGAATATCAACGATTGTCAGACCATATCGGGAGTTTTCCATGCGTCATGATTTCTCCTACCGACATTAACCTCGTATGGCAAGGCAGCGACGACCGACGGAAGCTGATTGATAGCATTATCTCTCAATTTGATGGCGAATATCTCGACAATTTAATACAATATAATAAAGCCCTCGCCCAACGGAATGCACAACTAAAACGATTCGCGGCGAATAGGTACTTTGATGCCGTGGAATTGGAACTATGGGATGATATTATCGTGCCCTTAGGGAATAAAATCTACGAATCCCGGCTGGCTTTCTTAGCAGAATTTGTACCTGTGTTTAATAACTATTATAAGTTCCTTTCTGATGCGAAAGAAACCGTAGGAATAGAATACGAAACGAACCTGAAACCCAATGAATACAGGCAAATTCTGAACGAAGCCATCGAGAAAGACAGGGCTTTGCAATATACTTCGGTAGGGATTCATAAAGACGATCTTTCCTTCACCATAAACGAGTATCAATTGAAGAAACAAGGGTCGCAAGGGCAACAAAAGTCGTTCTTGATCGCTATTAAGCTGGCACAATTCGAGTATATTAAAAACAAGAAAGGCATAAAGCCAATATTACTGCTCGATGATGTGTTCGACAAGCTCGATCAAAGTCGTGTTTCCCGGCTAATGACGCTTGTTTCCGAAGATACCTTTGGACAAATCTTCGTAACCGATACCCATCAAGAACGAATAGAGAATATCTTCAATGAAATCAAGGTAAAGGTGCGAATATTCCCGGTGAAAAACGGCGCGGTTTAAGGCTTAAACCTTACAATCCCGATACATTCTGGTCCTTAGGATACTTCACTGTGAAGGATAGCTTCTTTTTCTCGGTAGCACTGGGCGCAACCGTCATCTTCCACGATAAAGTCCCGGTCTTATCATTGTATTCTGCGTTAGAATTCTCCAGCATCTTCACCGTAATATCCTTGTTATCGGCAATAGGCATCTGATCATCGAGAATGATGGTAATCGGCTCGGTTTTATTATTCCTAACCGTCGTTTCGTACGTTAAAGTTTTCACGGTATTAGAGCCAAGCGACTGGTTCTTGGAGAAGTCCTTGAGTTTTTCTCTATTAATACTGATCTTTTTATCCCTGCCAAGCGAAATATCCAGGGTATCGCTGGCATTTTGCAAAGAAAGATAGGAGGATCCGATAAAGGAGTTCTCGAAAAAGATATTTGCATTGCCAGAAAGCAGATTCATAGCCTCCCAACCGGTAATTTTTGCAATTAAAAAAGCATCTTTGTCGAGCTTAGGAATGGCGTGGTAGCTGTAATCTGCCTTCATATCGTAATGTTGCACATCAACCAGATAAATTTTCCCATCCGAGGGCACGGAATACGGAATCGCTATGTCGAAATCAACACTTAGTTGGTTATTATTCGCGACAATTACCTCGGAAAGCGACTTCTTTTTGTCTTCTTCCTTATTAGCTTTGGAAAAGCCATAAGCTGCCCTCTGCGAATTACGAGAATCGGTTAAATAATCAGTAGAGTTAGTTAAGTGATCGGTTTCTATATCATCTGCTTGGTGGACACCTGCAACAGTTCCTGCAATTGATGCTACAGATCTTACAGAACCATCATTACTTTCTGTTGCTTTCATAACTACTGGCACATAAAAACTTAAATGCCAAGGGTACATCTGCGGCATAAGCCCACTAACGGTCGGGTTTCCGGTGCTTAATGTGAGTTTTACATTCTTCCAGTCCTCGCCGCTCGATTGATGTACGTTGGCTTTATAATTTAATTGGATGGGACTCGAAATATCTTTGGCTCTTATATCATAAAGTGGGCTCCATCCGGCAGAAGTTACGAGGTAACTGATCTCTAAAACGACAGATGTCTTCGCAGGAGCCGATAATGCCACAACGACCGTGCCCGTAGGCATGTTCCGATTCATGTTTAGCTCTTTTAGCTGGGCATTAATCCGTTTTTTATCCTTCTTAAGTCGTGTTTGTTCGTCTTTAATATCGAGCAGCTTGGCTTTAATATCACTCAATCGGCTCCGATAGAAGTCGGCAACCTCCTTTAAGTTCTCGGCGCTGACGCCTTCCCGCTCATTGCGGATGGATTTGTTGGAAAGAATCATGCTTAGCTCCTCGTTATAGACCGATTCGAGATTGTCGAGCTTGGCAAGCTCGTGAGTCGTGAATTTTATCGAATCTTCGAGCACCAAAACGGTGCGCGGCTTGGCTTCTTCATTCAGATAATTGAGATTGTATTGCACGCTCAAGATGGTTACCTCCCCCGTTCCCGTTACGGTTACGCTTTGCTTGTCAATACTGGAGGAAAGATTGTCGAACTCGAGGCTCGAAGTGCCTGATTCCACTACGATCTTCGCAGTTCGCGTAACGACGGCTCCGGTGGTATAGATTTTCACGGATTTTATCTCCGAAGGGGTGATTTTATTGTCATTGATTCCAAAAGAAATCGCGTTAAGCGACATCAAAACAGCAGTGCAAAGCACTAATTTTATTCTATACATCATTATAATATTATTAGGGTTCAAAATTACGAAATTAACGGGGAATGGAATGGTTTTATTCTATGAGATAAGAGGAATTTTATTCACCATTAGCGTACATGCCTTGCCAATTTGCGTACATGTCCTGACAATTTGCGTACATGCCCTGACAATTTGCGTACATGCCCTGACAATTAGCGTACATGCCCTGACAATTAGCGTACATTTGTAGGCTTAAACTTTTGTTTTAGTCAGGTAATGTACGCAAATTCCAAGCCCAATTCCGCCTTCCACAACGGGGAAATCGGTTTTTGAGACGAAAAACTACCGTTACCGGATCAAAGTCAGGAATCCGTGGTCGGCAAAGGGTTTATTATCGGGGTCTATCGCCGTAAAAATATAATAATACGTGCCATCAGGAGCTAATCTTCCGGTATTATTTACCTGTCCGTTCCACAAATCCAGCTTGCTATCGCTTTCAAACAATTTCTCGCCCCAACGGTTGAAAATTAGCAGGTGATAATTGGCATATCCCTCGCCGATGACATGGAAAAACTCGTTTTTGCCATCCCCATTTGGGGAAAAAACATTCGGAATATAGAGCTGGCAACTGTCTGCCACTATTTCGATGCTCATCGTATCAGGCGGGTTGTAACAATGGGCATTCGGGCTGGAGGCGATGAGCGTAATTTTGTAAGTTCCGGCAGCAGTATAGACGATGTTTGCGGGATTCGCATCCGTGCTCGCGAAGGTATTCCCGAACGACCAGTAATACGCCGTGCCATTCACGCTGGTATTCAAAAAATCTACCGTTAATGGCGAACAACCCTTGATAGGGCTGCCCGTAAAGCCACTCGTAACCACGACAGGGTCCGCCACAGCGATGTATTGGTTGATCACCAAGGAGTCAATATAGTCGCCACAGACCGTCGAGGTGTCATTCATCACGATCAAGGTAATAGTATAGGAGCCAGCCACCGTAAACTGGTGGTTCGGGTTGAATAACGCAGACGTTTGCCCATCCCCGAACCGCCAAAGGTAGGAAGTACCGCCACTGCTGCCGTTCGTAAGGGTAATAGTTAATGGATTGCAGCCCTGCGTAGTATCAGCATGGAAGAGAGTGGCTAAAACAGGAGGCGTTACCACGGAAATAATCATGCTGTCAGCCCGAGTGCAGCTTCCGTTATTCACAATCACCCAGTAGATGCCCGGATTGGTAACCGTTATCCCCTGCGTAGCCTGCCCCGTGGACCAAAGGTAGGTGTTTCCGGCATTCCCTGCATTCAGAATAACAGGATGTGGGCTGCATACCACCGTATCATGCCCAATATTCACGGTAGGAGGGAAGATGGTGGTAATATTGATCGTGTCTCTCCTGAAACACAAGCCCATATTCACGAAAACAGAGTAGGTTCCGGCAGAAGTAACATCAATGGTTTCGGTCGTAGCCCCCGTTGACCAAAGAAAGTTGTAGCCAGCGTTGTTAGCATCCAGTGTAATGGTATTCCCGATGCAGATTGTATCGTCTAATCCCAGATTCACCACCGGCATTTGGATGACAGTTACCGAAGCTGTATCGCTAGCCGCACAACCACCGTGGTTTACGCGTACCCAATACACTCCGGTAGCGGTAGGGGTGATGGTTTGTATCGTAGCACCCGTACTCCAGATGAAGGTGCTGCCTGTATTCCCTGCATTCAAGGTGATTGTTTGGTTAGAACAGATGGTGGTATCCGGTCCGATGTTCACAATGGGCGGATTCGCAATGCTGATGATGATGGTATCCCTGGCGTGGCATAAATTCTGACTGACAAATACTGAATACGTGCCGGCAGTGTTTACAGTAATGGTTTCGGTGGTGGCTCCGGTGTTCCAAAGGAAGTTAAACCCCGTGTTTCCGGCATCTAAGGTAAGGGTAGCATTAGAACAGATGGTGGTATCTGGTCCAAGATTCACCGTAGGGTTCGTAACGAAAGTAACGGTAACGGTATCGCTGCCCGTGCAACCGCCATTATTCACCTGCACCCAGTAAGTACCCGTGGTATTAATGTGAATATTCTGTGTGGTAGCTCCTGTACTCCAAAGATAGGTGTCCCCCGGGTTTCCGGCTCTTAAAGTATCGGTAGCGGGGCTGCATAAAGAATGGTCTGGTCCTAAATTAACCACTGGCGGCATCGCAAACGTAACATTGAAGGTATCCGCGATGTTCACCACCTGTGTACAGGCAGTTGCTCCTATTACATGCACCCAATAAACCCCCGGAGTATCATTCACAAAGAGCGTAGCAGTGGTCGCACCGTTAGACCATAGGTAGCTGGTACCTGTTCCGGTGGGGCTTAGTGTGAGGGTATCGTTACACGAAACTATATTTATATGTTCCGAGGTGGCAGGGGGAGGTGAGGTGAACGCATCCACGAAGTTTGGCAAGCCATAACTGCATGTTCCGGTGGTTAATGCCACGGCATTTTGGGTATAATTACATCCTATGCCTAATACATCGGGATTATTGATGGCATTCAGATGTGTCAAGCCATATTCGCTGACATATATCTTGCCATTCACAGCTAACTGCAATGCACCCAACGTGGCATCGGTAACGGGGATAGGGTATTGCGAGGCGATGACGGTAGATTGCACATTCGAGGAAATGTCGTACTGGTAAATAATAGAGTTCGGGACGTTGTTGTAATACCCGACATACATCACCTGACTGTTCGGGGAGAAGGCGAGACCATAAGGTCCATCCGAGGTATTTTGTGGGGGTCCTAAATTAATCGTGATGGCATTCGAGAGGACGCCGGAGGAGTTATCAAAATCAAACACCTCGGCAATATTCATTTCATAATACACGGCACAACCTACCTTTCTGCCGTTAGGCGAAACTTTCATGTAGCCGATGGTTTCATTATAAAATCCGCTGGTATTAACATAAACGCTGCCGACTGCGGAGGTTACAGGAGTGGCTGATAAACCGGTGCTGGTGAGTAGATAGGCATAAAAATTATTGTCTAACCAACCATGAATAATGATCCAAACATCCACGCCGTTACAATGCCGAACGGCAGTAATCTTCTCCACCGAAGGAACAAGAATCGGGGAGTTCAGGGTACTTACATCGCCATTGCCGGCATTCAAAGTCATGTCCACAATAGAATAATTAATGCCCTGATTCGGTCCGCCATAGCCGCCCTGATCTGCCGTGAAAATATAATACAAGGTGCTGCTGCCGGGCTTCTGAACGATGACTCCCGACTGGGTCGAAGAGCCATCCCCCAAGAGTGTCCCGATGGCACTCGGCATGTAATTATTATTCCTGTCCCACACGCTGCTTCCATCGGTATAAAATAAAAGGTTGCCGATAGCATCCGAGATGCTCGCGCTGCCTTCTTGGGTAGCCAATGCGCTGCCGGAAACCGAGGTGGGGTTGCCACTGCTGAAGTTCAAAGCAGCGTTATTTCCGAAATACCAGTTCCAATCTTGTTGCTGCGCATCGGCATTAATAATGGATAAAAAACCGATAACGGCGAGGATTACGAGGATTACATTTATTCTTTTCATGATGATCTAATTTTAATTCGAGGACAAAATTACAAATAATTTCTGGAATACCGAACTATTGGAAGAAAAAATATTCGGTATGGAAACCGAAATCCAACTTGTTGGGATGCTAAATTCACTACTATTGGAGGCGGTAAGACGAATTTTGGTGGCGAGAAATAATTATTTGCCGCCACCCTGACTTATCGGTGTGGCGAGAAATAATTATTTGTCGCCACCCTGACTTATCGGTGTGGCGAGAAATAATTATTTGCCGCCACCCCAACTTATCGGTGTGGCGACAAATAATTCCCTAAAGTTCTATTTCTATGCAGAAACCTAAATTTGCAGCCTGAAATTAATAATATAATATAGCAAACTATGGAAGCACGTTACCTGGGAATCGGGACCCGATTGAAACATCCTGAACACGAAGACGGAGTGATTATCTCCGTAAAACCCGCCACCTACCTCATCACTTTTATTAAAAGCGGAACGAAAGAGATTTCGCGGAATTATCAGAATTTCGAGGTCATCGAGGATGTCGAACCGCCAGACGACCTCGTCAGCCTTGCCGATATAGAACGGATATTCACCAATATTATCCGCAAATATTCTGACATACAAGAGAAGGTTGATTTAGGCATCCGCTGGGCTGGCGGCACAATGATCTTGAAGCCCGCAGATTCTAATTTAAAGCCTAAAGAGATTCCGATTGACCAGTTTTTTAATAAAATTGTCATGCTCCGCGATCGCCTCCGCGTCTTGGAACAACGCATCAATTCTAACGATAAACTCTCCGAAGAAGAAAAAATGAACATGCAGCAATACGTTACCCGCTGCTATGGCAGTTTAACCACGTTTAATGTCTTGTTTAAAAACACGGAAGACCATTTTGTCGGCGATAAAAGCGGGAGTAAGGATTAATTATAAAATCGGTACGCCGCGATCGGCTTCAGGTAATAGAGCTGGTCGGAATGGGAGTATTTGGCAGCGAGGACTTTATTGATTTTCTCATTCATCGTCTCCCATTTAGCTCCCGTTTGATAATAAATCAATTCCTGAATGCCTGCTTTGTTCGTAATATCCTTGATGCTGTCAGCCGAGCATTCGAAATAGATATGCTCGGAATTCATCAGCTCTTCGGTATGGTTACACATCTTGAAATAGACACGGTTGTAGTAATAAGTATAGGCAAGGAAGTCGGCAAAAGGATTCACCACCACAGCCGTTTCCGGTAATTTCTTTCGTTTGATAATGCGTTCCACCTCGCGGATATGATTCTTTTTGGTCGGGTTAATATCAACCGAAGCAATCATAGCCATGGTTAAGGCAGCCATCAAGCAATACTGTACCACGGTCAGCTTCCTAAAGGCATAACTCAAGGCGATGCCCACCGTCAGATAAAATGCCGGAGATAGAAATAACATATTCCTCGCCGAGAACACCGGCAGATAAAACGAAAATACAAAGATGCTTACATAAGGAATAAAATACCACAGCGGAATCAGCTTCCATGCCGTTCTTATCACGCTGTCTTCGGTGCGAGTTTTAAAAACAAACAGCAAATAAGCCAAGGCAAGGAATGCCAGAAACACAATCGCTATTAAAGAAATGTTGGAAGCCGTCGTGAAGCCATCATAAAAGAAATCGAAGGTTGGGCGGGACAACCACGACCCCGTAGCCTTGATAAAAGAAACCCGTTTGAAGAACACATAGATCCCGGGAATAAACAGCACCAGCAATATCAAATTACTCCTTAGTATAGCGACGATTACTTTCTCCTGATTCCTCGTAACGATCATCAGGAAGAACAACTGCGTAATGATAATCGTAATCCCGTAGAAGTGGGCATACACCAGCAGCACATTCACTACCAGCAGGAAGAAATTATTCGTCTTGCTCTCCGGATTTTTCAACACGTTCAGGTACAGATACATGGACAGCGTCGCGAGCATCGTCAGCAGGGCATACACGCTAGCTTCGTGGGAAAGGAAATATCCTGTGGTACATGCCGAGAACGCCATCGCGCTGAACAACCCGACTTGGAAACTGATAAACCGCCTCCCGATATTATAAACTATCACCGAGGTAAACGATATGAACACCACCGACGGAAGCCGTATCCAGCCTTCATTGATGCCATTCAGCGCAGCCCAGAACTTCATGAAAAGAATATACAGCGGAGGATTATTCAGCACCGTCATATTTCCGAAAATCTTAATCACATACAGCTCCGATTCATACAAATTAAACGCCTCCAATGCCCCAAGACCGTTGTAGCGCATATTGATGATCCGCATCCCGATATTCAATACGAACAACAGAACGGGGATGATATAAACCTTCAGCGTAGGATATTTTTCCTCTTTTGCCATCGTTGATAAATCTTAAATAATACCCTAATTCTTCTTCACAATATCGTGCGTATTCGCTTGCGCTGTCGGCATAATTACTACATCGTTAATGCAGACATGTGCCGGACGCGATGCCACAAAATAAACCGTCTCCGCCACATCCTCTGCCGTCAAGGCATCAATATTTTGATAAGGAACTTTTGCCCGCTCCGCATCCCCTTTGAAACGAACCAGAGAGAACTCCGTTTCCGCCAACCCCGGGCAAATAGAGCTTACCCGAATATTATGCGGAAGCAAATCAATACGCATACTTTTCGTCAACGCATCCACAGCAAACTTCGTCGCGCAATACACATTTCCCTTGCCATAAGTCTCCTTCCCCGCGACCGAACCGATGTTAATAATATGCCCCGCCTTACGCTCCACCATGCCCGGCATCACTGCCCGCGAGACATACAGCAACCCCTTCATATTCGTATCAATCATCACCTCCCAATCGTCAATATCCCCCTCCTGAATGGTGGCTAATCCGACCGCCAAGCCTGCATTATTTATCAAAATATCAATCCCCTTCCAGCTATGCGGAATAGCGTCAAACGCCGCCACCACAGCCTTTCTATCCCGCACATCGAAACAGAGTGAAAGGACATCCACCTCGTAAGTCTCGCGAATCAAATCCTCCAATTCCGCCAGCCGTTCCTCACGCCGACCGGTAATGATAACATCGTAATGATGCTCCGCAAACTTAATCGCGATAGCACGTCCAAACCCAGCCGTTGCGCCAGTGATCAACACTTTTTTTCGTTCCATAATTAAAAATTTAGTTCCCCGCAAAACTAAAAAAACAAAAGGAAATAATTCCCTAACCATAAACCTTTTTATGGCGCGTCCCCTGCTGCCTCCCCACCAAAGTTCCCACCAATAGGCAGCAGCGGTCTGGCTGTTCGGGGGTTCCGTTGCCGCCTCCCACCAGAAAAGACCCCACCAAAAGGCGGCAACCAAGCCCCTACCATCCCTCGCGCAGTAGACGACCCAGTTCCCCAAACCCAAACTCAACGTGTATTTCCCAAAACTCGACCAATGAAATCCAAAACTCGACGAGTGAAATCCAAAACTCGACCAATGAAATCCAAAACTCGACGATGAAAACCCAAAACTCGACGAGTGAAATCCAAAACTCGACCAATGAAATCCAAAACTCGACGATGAAAACCCAAAACTCGACGAGTGAAATCCAAAACTCGACGAGTGAAATTCAAGTTACGACGAATGAAATTCAAGTTACGACGAATGAAATTGAAGTTACGACGAATGAAATTGAAGTTACGACGAATGAAATTCAAGTTACGACGAACATATTCCAAAACTCGACGAACATAATCCAAAACTCAACCTATAGGCAAGCATCCTTAAAGGCAATCGCCCCTTCGCGATTTCCTGTAAGGATACTTGTCCACACCTGATAAGATTCAGGTTTATGGGATGGGCGTTTTGAAAGATAAATTGATAGGGCATCCTTCGGCAATTATCACCGTACCCTACGGCGGACCGCTGACTTAGATCTTATTAAGTTATAAAAAAGAAGCCCTCCCGATGCTGAATCGAGAGGGCTTCTTCCTTTAATAACAGTATCAATATCCCACAAAAAAGCCCCGAATAAATTCGAGGCTTTTTTAGGATGTTAGAGATTAATTATCGGATGTACCAAGCAACATCGCTAGCAGTTGTAGATAATGAATCCACCCACTGATAAATAATTTCAAACTTGACAGGAGATGATTTGCTAACCACCACACCATGCGCCTGTGTCAAGCTTGAACTGCTCAACAATGCTTGAGGCAATAAGAACGTGATGTTCGTACCCGTAGCATCCAACGAAGCTTTAATACCCGCAGAGGTACTTAATTGGCTGAAGTTGTCAATAGTAAATGCGTTGTTCACCGTATTTGATGTAGTAACATTTGCATCAAAAGTGGTATAAAGAACAGGTGATGTTTCAGTGTCTTGGGCATTCACAAAACTACCAGCAAGGAACTCGGCATCATTAACAACTTTTACCGTTCTGGTTGCAGTGCCTACATTTCCTGCTGCATCAGTTGAAGAATAAGTAATTACATACTCACCTTTCAAATCTTTGTTAAAAGCAGGAGACCAAGTAGTCGTAATTTTACTTGTTAAATCACCGTCTTTTTCGTCATTTGCCTTTGCTCCTGCATCTGTGTAGGAAGCGTTCAAACTTGAAGTTACAGTACTCGAACCTGTTATGGTTACTACTGGGGCAGTTGTATCATCCTTCTTACAACTGTTTAAAAACATTGCACCTGCTACAAGTGCACACATACTAATTACTAAGATTACTTTTTTCATTTTACTTTTACTAAATTTTTATTGATTAAACTATATTTTTTATTGGGCGCAAAGATACATTAAAGTTCGGAAACGAAAAAATATTTGGACACATGATGCGTATGTCCAAAATTAATTATATATTTGCGCCCTGATTAAAATAAATTAAACGTAAGTAAATTAAATTAAAAAAAATGAAAAAAGTATTGTCACTAATTGTCCTCGCAGGAATGTTCTCATTCTACGCCTGTGGACCAAGCGCAGAAGAAAAAGCTGCCGCCGAAAAAGCAAAAATGGATTCAATTGCAAATGCTGCTAAAGCCGAAGAGGCTGCGCACCAAGCTGCTATTCAAGATTCCATTGCAAAAATTCAAGCAATGAAAGATTCCATTGTTAAAGCCGAAGATGCTAAAGCGAATGCAAAAGGCAAAGCTGGCTCTTCCGCTCCAAAAACAGAAACAAAGGCTGCTCCTGCACCTACTCCAGCACCAGCTGTAAAGGTAGGTCAGAAGAGACCAGGTTCTAAATAATAACCATAAATCTTGAGGAAATTAAGGAGCTTTATAGATAGCCTCCTTAATTTTTTCAAAGTTTTTTTGACAAAGTAACTATTTATCCGAAAATTTTTTTACTTTTGCGCCGCATTTTAAAAACAGTTAAATATTAAATTAAAAAAAATGAAAAAAGTATTATCGTTAATGTTACTCGCAGGAATGTTTTCATTCTATGCTTGTGGACCAAGTGCTGAAGAAAAAGCTGCCGCTGAAAAAGCAAAGGCAGATTCAGTAAAAGCAGTGGAAGACGCTGCGAAGGCAGCTAAAGAAGCAGCCACTCAAGATTCTCTTGCTAAAGTAAAAGCAGCAGAAGAAGAAATGGCTAAGGCTAAAGCTGCTGAAGATTCAGCTAAGGCTAAGAAAGGTGGCAAAGGCGCACCTGCAGCTAAAGGCGGCAAAGTGGCTCCAGCAAAGAAATAATTTTCTTTGTTCCATTTAGCTCAAAAATTAAGAGTTCCAATTTCGGAACTCTTTTTTTTTGAGCTATAATTTTTGATTCTCTTTTTTTGATTTTGTTGAAGTAACTGAATGGCAATCGCCCTCACAGTTCTTAGCATTGATGCCTCTTACAGTTCTTCTTATCAAATAGAAAACTGCGCCTGCTACAAGAAGAATTACTAAAGCTAACTGAATATTGAAATCTTTCATGGATGCAAAATTACAATATTATTTTAGATATTTTTGCCGAGCTAAATTATTAATCATACTATGAACTATAACAGAAAAAACTATTCATCAGAAGTACTGACTAATCTTTATAAAAGCATCCTGAAACCTCGGATGATAGAGGAGAAAATGCTTGTATTATTAAGACAAGGAAAGATTTCAAAATGGTTCTCCGGTATTGGGCAGGAAGCTATATCAGTCGGTGTTTGCAATGCTTTGGAAGATGCCGAATACATACTTCCTATGCACAGAAATCTTGGGGTTTTTACTTCTCGCAATATTCCTTTGACAAGATTATTTTCACAGTTTCAAGGGAAGGGAAATGGCTTTACAAAAGGTCGCGATCGCTCTTTTCATTTTGGAACAAACGAATATCATATCATAGGAATGATCTCTCATCTTGGTCCGCAAATGGGCGTGGCTGACGGGATTTCTTTAGCTCATCTGCTCAAGAAAGATAACAAGGTTACTGTAGTTTTTTCTGGGGATGGAGGAGCAAGCGAAGGAGATTTCCATGAATCAATTAATGTAGCTGCAGTTTGGAATTTGCCTGTAATATTTGTTATTGAGAATAACGGTTATGGTCTCTCGACGCCCAGTAATGAACAGTTTCGGTGCAAGCAATTTATTGATAAGTGTATTGGGTATGGCATAGAAGGTGCACAGGTGGACGGCAATAATATTCTCGAAGTTTATGATTCCATGAATCAGATTACGGCATCAATTCGTGAGAATCCACGACCGATATTATTAGAGTGTCTTACATTTCGGATGCGGGGGCATGAGGAAGCTTCGGGGACGAAGTATATTCCTAAAGAACTCTTCGAGGAGTGGGGGAAGAAGGACCCGATTGCAAATTATGAGACCTATTTATTAAACGAAGACATACTAAATGAGGATACTATAAACTCCATAAAACAAGAAATTAAACAAGAGATAGACGATGCTGTAACCCTTGCATTCAGCGAGGATGTGGTACATGCCGATACTGCCATTGAATTATCAGACCTATATGCGCCGACTCCTAATATGATCCACTTTCCGCCGTCATCGAATAAAACCGAAAAGCGATTCATAGATGCTATTTCGGAGGCTATGAAAATGTCTTTGAAGATGCACCCAAACTTAATTATCATGGGACAGGATATTGCGGAATATGGCGGTGTGTTCAAGGCTACGCTGGGCTTTGTTGAGGAGTTCGGGAAGGAACGAATCCGCAATACCCCGTTATGCGAATCTGCCATACTGGGCGCGGGCTTGGGCTTGTCTATCATGGGTTATAAATCTATTATCGAAATGCAGTTTGCCGACTTTGTTACTTGTGGCTTTAATCAGATTATTAATAACCTTGCGAAGACCCATTATCGGTGGGGGCAACAGGTGGATGTAGTCGTTCGGATGCCTTGCGGGGCGGGCGTTGGGGCGGGTCCGTTTCATTCGCAATCGAATGAGGCTTGGTTCGTTCATACGCCCGGACTGAAGGTCGTTTATCCTGCCTTCCCAAGTGATGCCAAGGGCTTATTATTAGCTGCTATTGAGGACCCGAATCCGGTGTTGTTCTTTGAGCATAAAGCTTTATACCGCAGCATTTCGGAGGAGGTGTCGGATGATTATTACACGATAGAGATTGGTAAAGCCAATCTTATAAAAACAGGTAGCGACGTATCCATCATTACCTACGGATTCGGGGTACATTGGGCGATGGAGGTATTAAAAAATCATCCTGAAATAAACGCTGATTTGATAGACCTCCGAACTTTATTGCCTTGGGATAAAGATGCCGTAATAGCCTCGGTAAAGAAAACCAACAGAGTAATTATTCTGCATGAGGACTGCCTAACTGGCGGAATTGGCGGGGAGATTGCGGCATACATAGCCGAAAATTGTTTCCAATATCTTGATGCCCCAGTGATGCGGGCTGCAAGTTTGGATACACCCGTGCCGATGTCGGATGCCTTGGAAACTAATTTCCTCCCTAAGGCACGGTTCGAGCAGATGCTGCTGCAATTGATCCGCTATTAAAAAAAGAAACAGGCTGCTGAAATAAAAAAAGTGGCACACTGTGTACCGCTTTTTTTGGTTTCTCTACCGCCCCTGCCCACCACTTTTCTGGTTTGCTTTTTCAAAGTATTCTTTGGCTTTTAAGGTATCACCCATTAATTGATAAGTAACTCCTTTTATATAAACCGGATAATGGTCAGAAGAATCTAAAGAAATAGATTTATTCAAATACTGTAATGCCATTTCATATTGTTTAAGATTGGTGTAGGCACAGCCAATGTTGGAATATGCTGTATGATTTTTCTCATCTAATTTGATAGCCTTTTCAAATTCTGTAATAGCTTCAGTATTCTTTCCTAATTCCAAATAAGCCACTCCTTTATTGTTATAAGATTCTGAAAAATTAGGTTTATATTTTATTGCCGAATCAAAGGTGTTTAGAGATTTTTCATATTGATTTGTTTGATTACAATGAAGACCAAAATCGTAATAAGCAACGGCTAATGAATTTAAATCAGCAGTATCCTTATCTCCATCTATATGAAGTAAAATTCTATAAACTGAAATGGCATTTTGGTAATCCTTTTTTAGAATATATGCCTTGGCTAACCAGTTGTAAGCATCGGTATAATTATTAAAAATAGCTACCGCCTTTTTAAATTCATCAATCCCCTGATCAAGGATTTTATTTTTTTGAACGGAATCCTTTTCTTCCAAAAAAAGAGTATCTACTAAGATATGCCCCCAACTAAAATGAGCACTTGCGCAATTTGGTACAATCTCAACATCATGCCCTACCAATGAAACATCGTCTTTCCAATCCGTATTTCTTGAAATAGTTTTGATAGAATATAAACATAATAAAATAGAGACTATGATAACTATTTTAGAATTCCCTTGGATAAATTCCTTGAAGGATAATATTCTGTTTTCTTCCGCTTTGGCAGTCGTTATTTTTATCAGGAATAGGGTCGTCAACATACTAAAACCAAGCGATGGCATAAACAAAAACCGTTCTGCCATTGGTGATCCTATCAGCATAAAAATATTAGAAACAGGAATGATAGTGAGAAGGAAAAATAAAATGGAAAATGCTATCATGCTTTTCTTTCTGATATTAATAATAGAATATATAAATATGGCTAAACAAAGAACGATTCCGAATAGAACGGGTAGGTTATTTAAGTGGCATATTGGTATTTGATTAAAGGTATAATTGTAAGATAAAGGATGAGGAAATAACAACAACAAAATATATCTTAATAAAACATAAAATGCAGTCATCTTCCGACTGATAAAATCCGGTGCTCCGACAAGTGAATTATTCATTAGTTGTATGCCATTATCAGGAACTGATTTCAGAACTTCATATCGTATTAACAGCATACCCATAGTGGTACAAAAAAGAATACTTGTTATTAAAAGAATCCTTTTAAAATCTGCTTTGATGAATACATAAAGCATTAATGGAATGACAATAAAAAAAGCAATAGCCGTTTCTTTTGACAACAAAGAAATGAAATAAAAAACAGCTCCGAAAAGTAAATAGAGTATTGAATTTTTCTCAATAGATTTAAGGAAATAAAATAGGGATAAAAGGGCAAAAAGGAAAGCTAAAATTTCATCTGCACTTTTGATGCTGTCCACCACTTCGGTATGTATCGGATGGGCTGCGTAAAGCATCGTACAAACGAAGGGAAATAAGAGGTTCGTTTCCTCAAATAATTTACAAAGCACGGAATAAAGTAAAAGACATAAAAGGGAATAAAATAAGACATTTACCAGATGATAAACCATTGGATTGTCAGGAAAAAATTGCCACTCTGTCGCAAACAAAATTAGAGGGAAAGGTCTATAAATGGGACCCCGAAAATAATCCTCTCGACCATACCAATAATCAGATTTAAGAATCATTGGGATGCCACTTATTCCTTGCTTGGTTAGCTTACTTTCTTTGAAAGAAAATGAATCGTCAATTGTATAATAATAAGTAATACTCTGCGCATAAAGCAAGAAGGCGAACACAGCAATGATAAACCCAAAAGAAGTTTTAAGGTCAAAGAAAGATTTGGGGTTATTTAAACTCCCCCCCCCCCCCCCCCGCGTTTATTAGGAGAGGATGGTTTCGTAATTGCTGGCTTTTTGCTCATCGGAAATGGAGATTTGGTGTTATTGAAGGTGGCAAAAGTAGGAAAAACTTCTAACCCTTTCGGGAGAAAAACCCGAAAGGAGGTTGGACAGAATCACCTGACGGGTGTTATGGTCAAAGATACGGCTTCCCTCTTCAAAGATACGTCGTCCCTCTTCAAAGGGAAGCCGTCCCTCTGCAAAGGGAAGCCGTCCCTCTTCAAAGGGAAGCCGTCCCTCTTCAAAGATACGTCGTCCCTCTTCAAAGGGAAGCCGTCCCTCTTCAAAGGGAAGCCGTCCCTCTTCAAAGATATGTCGTCCCTCTTCAAAGGGAAGCCGTCCCTCTTCAAAGATATGTCGTCCCTCTTCAAAGATACGGCTTCCCTCTTCAAAGATACGTCGTCCCTTAGAAGAGGGACGGCTTCCCTTTGATGCGGGAATGAAAATTATAGCTATAATTTTTAAAATCTCACAAGTTCTTTTGCCTATTTTAAGTGTAAAAACACCCTTCCACTCCTTTATAATAACTATTTCGCTTTGGACAGTTCACCGGACGGGTGTTATGGTCATTATTCCCCCATTCACTCCTTATGTATAGGGATGTAAAAAAATCCCCTATTCGAGATAATATAATTATTAATCCGTAATTTCGCCCCCTTATGCCGCGCGTACTTCGTATTATTAATCGTTTAAACCTCGGTGGTCCCACTTATAATGCCGCCTATCTGACCAAATTCCTCGCTCCCGAATTTGAAACCATGCTGATAGCCGGAACGAAAGATGAGTCCGAAGAAAGTTCCGAATTCATCCTCGATAATCTCGGCATCGCCGCCACTTATATCCCCGAAATGAAACGATCTATCAACCCGATGCAAGATAGGAAGGCGTATCAAAGAATTAAAAAAATCATCAACGAATTCAAACCCGACATTGTCCATACTCATGCCGCCAAAGCAGGTACTGTGGGGCGGTTGGCAGCACATCATTGTAAGGTGCCGGTTATTATTCATACCTTTCACGGGCATGTTTTTCACTCCTACTTTAATCCCGTCAAGACTCGTATCTTTATTAATATCGAACGGTATCTGGCAAGCAAATCGAGCAAGATCATTGCCATATCAGACCAGCAAAAAATGGAGCTTTCGATGATATATAAAATCTGTGCCGCAGAAAATATTGCCACCATCCCACTCGGATTCGACCTCGATAAATTTAATACCAACCGTGACAGTAAGCGTGCCGACTTCCGTAAGAAATATCTCCTCGATGATGATGAAATAGCCATCGGCATTGTCGGAAGATTAGTGCCCATCAAGAATCATCGCCTCTTTATAGATGCTTTGGAAGTCGTTTTTAAGAAGTCTGCCAAACGTATCCGTGCTTTCATCATTGGCGATGGCGAAGAACGCAGGAAAATAGAGCAACATGCCGCCTCGCTAAACATCAAATTTGTGGACTTCACTATGAATGAAAAGAAAGCCCCGCTCACTTTTACCTCCTGGATAAAAGATATTGATTGGGCTATGGCAGGGCTGGATATTATTGTCCTGACGTCGCTCAATGAAGGCACTCCGGTAAGCCTAATCGAGGCACAGGCAGCCGGCAAACCGATTGTTTCGACCAGTGTCGGGGGAGTGGAAAATATTGTTCTGCCAAATGTTACGGCATTGCTTGGTAGCCCCAATAGGCTGATGAGTTTTGCCAACAATCTCGTCTGGTTGGTGGAGAACGAACAGATACGGAAAGCGATGGGGGAGAAGGGTTGGGAGCATGTTCATCAAAAATTTCATTATACCAGATTGGTGGAAGATACCCGTAAGTTGTATCATCATCTTTTGGAACAATAATTCTTCGAAATAAGATTAAATAATACCAAATAATACCAGTAATGAGAACAATTGTAGTAGCCTTCATATTCTTTTTCTGCATCGCCGTAAAGGCGCAAGTAAAGGGTGCATTAATTAAGAAAGACAACCTCATTTTAGGCACTTGGAAAGCATCGGATTCGTTGAACGGAGCCTTGCTCGGCGTGCCTTTGTTTGGTGAAGGCGAGGAAAACGAATTTATTCATTTTAACAGTGGCGAAGAAGCATCATGGTATGCTATTTTTCTCGACCCCGAGAATGGTTTTGCCTGCCCGAGTTACTTTGTTGCGCATCTTAAAAAAGATGTTGTAACGGGCATCCATACGGGCAATTGCGCCATCACTGAAGTCGGGAAAATCATCACCTTCCGTTATGAATTTAATAAGAAGGAAGACGTGCTGACCATCATTTTTAAGGATAAAAAATACCGCTACCGGCGGTTCAAGAAGTAAGCCCGTTATTTTTTCTTCAACGGTTTCAGCAAATCCTCCAATCCGTTCAGTTTTATTTCATAGATTGTTTGCAGCAGCACCCCTAATTTTCCTTCGGGGAATCCTTTTCTCGCGAACCATTCTAAGTAATGAATCGGCAAGTTGCAAAGCACCGTTCCTTGGTACTTTCCGAAGGGCATTTTCATCTCTACTAATTGAAGTAATAATTCAGGATTTGGTTCTGTGTTATCGGGAGTCATTTTTTGATGTTATTTTGTAATTAATTGCTGGCAAAACTACCAATCTCTCGGATTCAAATTCCTCAATCAAAGTTTTGAAACCCCGAAAAGATGGTTTTTTCCAGAAGATAAAAAGCTTTGGTTTTGAAAACGCCTCTTTTTTGGACTTCAAAGTATATACTTTGAAGTTCAAATGATATACTTTGAAGTTCAAATGATATACTTTGAAGTTCAAATGATATACTTTGAAGTTCAAATGATATACTTTGAAGTTCAAATGATATACTTTGGAGTTCAAATGATATACTTTGGAGTATAGAAAATCCATTCCAAACCGATTTCTACATTTGCCTGATGAAATCTCATAGAATCCCGCTCCTCCTTTCCCTCCTTTTCCTGGCGATTAACATGCCTGCCCAAGACTTTAAAGTCATCAAAGAAACCGATGACTATATATTAAAGGAGTGTGATAGTGTTTTTTTTAGAAATAATGGCATATTTATTTATAAAGAATTCAAATTAGATACAACGGGTAAATTTAAAACTGATGGTAGTATTTTAAGGCTTCCTTTATATAATAATAAATATGCCGAATTCAAGGATACAGTTATTGAATTCTTTAATCATGGTGAAGGAGAGTTTAAATTTTATGGTGAGAACAATTCCCATGAATATTATTTAGTAGAAGGGAATTATACAAATCCAGGTTTTTATTTAATAAACAAAAAAAATGGCGATATAGATACACTGCCTGATTTCCCTCACTTTTCTCCATCTGGATCATGTTATTGTTTATGTTACGACCCTATGTGGGAAGGTGGAGTAAATGTAATTTTTAAAAATCTTAAAACCGATAAAGAAGTAAATATAGATTTTAATAATCCTTCACCTTGTTGTGTTATGTGGATTAATGATAGTTCATTTATGTTTGCATGGTTTCATAGATTCGGTATTACAAAAATTGATAATATTTCAAAGTATTACCTCGTCCAAATAAAGAAATAAAAGCAAGGGCAAAGAGAAAACGGGGAACTTAAACCTTACCCCTTAAGTTTTTCATCTTCATCAGCAAATCCTGTGGCTGGAAAGGCTTCGGAACATATTCATTCATGCCGGAAGCAAAACATTTATCTATCTCTTCCTTTGTAACGCTGGCAGTCATGGCTATAATCGGGAGTTTATTCTTTGGCGCGGGCATCTGGCGAATGTTTTTGGTGGCATCATAACCATCCATTTCGGGCATATTAATATCCATGAGGACGAGGTCATAATCGTTTTTGGAAATCATATCCAAAGCAATCTTGCCGTTGTCTGCAATCTCAATAATAATATCAGGAATGCTCTCCTTGATGGTATCTTCCGCAACCATTTGATTGAATGGATTGTCCTCGACAAGAAGAATTTTCATGCCGCTAAGATGCTTGACGAAATCTTCTGTACTACCCATTTCCTTCTTCTCTATTTCCTCCATCGAACCAAGCGGAAAGTTCATCAGGAAATAGAAAGTAGTGCCCTTGCCAGGTTCACTTTTCAATCCGATAGTACCGCCCTGCGACTCGACTAATTGTTTGGAGATCGTAAGACCCAAGCCCGTGCCGCCATACTTTCTTGTCGTGTCCGAACTTGCTTGTGAGAAGCTCTCGAAAACCTTTTTTTGCTGCTCTTCATTCATCCCAATACCGGAATCAATCACAGAAAACTGGAGACGATAGATTTGTTTACCTTCTTCCTTTTTATTCTTTTTATTTTTAGGAAGAGAAACGATTTGATTAGTGTATTCTTCGACATCCACAACGAATTTCACGAAGCCTTTCTCTGTAAATTTAATGGCATTACCGATAATGTTTATCAACACCTGATTCAGCCGAACCGGATCACCCATAAGTACCTTCGGAACAGACTCATCCAATTCAAAACTAAACGCTAAACCTTTGTCTTCAGCCTTAAAGCGAAGGGTATGATAGACAGTTTCCAAGACTTCATGCATCAGGAAGGGGATTGTTTCAAATTCCATCTTGCCGGCTTGTATTTTGGAGAGGTCGAGAATATCATTGATGATCACTAAAAGATTATCGGAGGACTTACGAATGACATTGAGATATTTTTTCTGTTGATCGTTCATCGGAGAATTGATAAGAAGGTTACTTAAACCGACAATCGAGTTCATCGGAGTACGTATTTCATGCGACATATTCGCAAGGAACTGTTGTTTAAACTTTTCGCTTTGTTCGGCACGTTTACGTTGCTGGTCGGCTATTTCTTTCTCCTTTTGAATATCTTTAGTACGCTCGATAATAGTGGCTTCGAGCTTCACCTGACGATGTTTGTATTCTTCGATTATCTTATGATTATGGCTGCGGAATCTTTTAATTAACGCTCGAAACAATTCGGCTGACAAACCTGGGTCAAACTCGATCATTTTAAAGAAATCTTCTTGCCCTAAACGGTATAAAATACCCTCTGTACTGGCAGTTACTGACGCGGAACGCTTCTCGGTATCTAATAATGAGAACTCCCCAAAGAAATCATGCTTACCAAGCTCCGCAATCTTGTATTCACCATCGTGAATGATCATAGTTCCTTCGTAAATAAAGTACATACTCTCGCCTTGATTGCCTTTGTGGAACAGGGTTTCCCCTTCTTCGACATCTATCTTGACAAGGCGGGACGAAACTAACTCTAAGAGATTCTCCCCTGAATGAGAGAAGATGGTTACTTCTTTAAGGAAGGCGACAATTTCTTCTTGATTCGTCAGGTTATTGGTGAATAAAGGGCGCAGGGGGATTGCTTCTTTCTCGCGAAGCGAATCCAACAAAACTTTTATCTCATTCTTATGTTCTATCTTTACTTTTTCTCGGAGACGATATTCTGAATCTGTGAAGAAAATATGTGATTCTAAGAAATTAAACTCCATCGCATACCATTCTGTCAAGGAAAGTTTCTTCCAATGATATCCCCACTCCAATTTTAGCTTTTGGGACATCGAAAAATAGTCGTCGCTGCCGAGATAATCCATATCGGCATCGCAAATAATCTTTTCGAGATGGTCTTTCGGGTTACGGGGCATGGCGGTAGCGAGAATCAGGCGTTTAATGACCGCTATCTGATTTTCATTATACCCACAGTCGGGCAGAATTTCGGCTGCCATCTCGGCTCCGATGGGTTCGTTATCGAGATATCTTCTAATAAACCCTATATCATGAAACAGGGCTGCCGTACGAAGCATTAAAGTATCCGATTCACCGATATTTTCCATCCGGCAAATCTCTTCGGTAGCCTCCAGAACCAACAGGGTATGCTTTACATTGTGATAAAAAAGGTTGGCGGGGAGTTCCCGTTTCAGTTTATCAATTATTAATTGCCGTAGTTCTTTAAATTCCATGAGCGGCAAATATAGATTTTTGGGAAGAAGTGAAAAGGATTTTGATTTTCCTTTTCCGACCTCGGAAAGGGGTAGGGGGGGGATGCCTCGAAAATTCCTCCGATTCCAAAATTACTAATAGAAACCCTGCATTTAATTGGGCGGAAGCCCCTTTTCTATCGTTAAATCCCCCTAAAACGACCTCCAAAACCTTGAAAACCTAAATGCTTTTTCTGAAAACTCAAATGCCTTTTCTGAAAACCTAAATGCTTTTTCTGAAAACCTAAATGCTTTTTCTGAAAACTCAAATGCCTTTTCTGAAAACCTAAATGCTTTTTCTGAAAACTCAAATGCCTTTTCTGAAAACTCAAATGCTTTTTCTGAAAACTCAAATGCCTTTTCTGAAAACGCAAATGCTGTTTCTGGGAACTTAAACCCCTTTTATCGGAATGGAAAATCGGATGCCGTTTAATAATAGGTTGATAAGATAAATTTTCATCGGGTAGGATTCTATTAATATTCTTTTATGTAATTTTACCGCCTTAAACATAATAATATGGAGAACACTCGTAGAAATTTTATCAAACAAGCCGGAGGAGTTGCCGGAGGTATCGCAACTTTATCGCTCTTAGACCTTATCCCGATGGAGGGAGTAAAAGCCGCCACAGCGCGGATTGAGCATCTGCCGGCAAAAGTCTCGGCAATGGACGAGGACTACTGGTTCACCATCCAGCAATCGTATTCGGTGTCTTCCGAAATCATTAATCTGAATAACGGAGGCGTTAGTCCGCAGCCCTTAGTCACGCAGAATGCCCTGGATAGGTATGTTCGGATTTGTAATGAAGGACCGGCATATTATATGTGGACAATTCTGGGTCAGGGCAGAGAAAATGTACGGAATAAACTTGCCGAATTGGCAGGCGTTAATGCAGAAGAGGTGGTGATTAACCGGAATTCGAGTGAGGGTTTGGAAACGATTATCTTCGGTCTCGATTTGAAGGCAGGGGATGAGGTTTTAATCACCAATCAAGACTATCCGAACATGATGAATGCTTGGAATCAGCGGGTGAAGAGAGATGGCATCAAGCTGAATATTATTTCCATCCCTGTCGCTCCCAAAGATGTGAGTGAGATTACCGAAGCCTATAGAAAGGGAATGACCGCGAAGACCAAAATTGTCCATGTCAGCCATGTAATATTCATGACCGGGCAGATTAATCCCGTTCGAGAGATTGCCGATATGGCACATGAGCATGGATGTGAGGTTATCTGCGATGCCGCCCATTCTTTTGCTCATGTTGATTATAAAATTTATGACCTCCATGTAGATTATTGGGCAACGAGTTTGCATAAATGGCTCTGCGCACCGTTCGGCACGGGCATGATGTGGATAAAGAAGGATAAGATTGAGAAATTATACCCGCTCTTTGGTGCTCCGAAGGACTTCTCTGTAACTGATATCAGGAAGTTTGAACATCTCGGCACCCGTTCTTTTCCTATTGAATTGGCGATAGGGAATTCTTTGGATTTCCATAACGGAATCGGAGCCAAACGGAAGGAAGAAAGACTGCGATACCTAAAAAATTACTGGGCAGAACGAGTAGGCAAGATACCGAAAGTGAAATTCAATACCTCCCTAAAGGATAACCAAAGCTGTGCACTATGTAACTTCACCATCGAAGGCATGGAACACTCGAAGATACAGGAAGAACTCTTCTCGAAGTATAAAATCTACACCACACAAATATCGCATGATGAGTTTAAAGGAGTTCGCGTTACGCCGCATGTTTATACCAAGCTGAAGGACCTCGATTTCTTCATCAATGCAGTAGAAAAAATTGCGAAGGGATAAGGAACTTCCTTAAATAATCTTATAATTCCTGTATTCACCCGGTTTCCAGCCAGTCAGTTGCTCTATTTTCTTTGTGAATTGATGTTTTAAGGAGAGGTTCTTCTTCGATAAATCAAAATCAAACGACCAATTCTTCTCCGCAATCCTTTTCTGCATCACGGCAGGGTGCGTACCGGTAAATAATGCCAAAGAATCAATGGTAGAATAGTCGAAATCGGCAGCCGTACTCACCATCTTCGCCACCTTCTGTTCATCATGCCACAAGGAATGGAAATACTTCTGCTTGGCTTGCATTAATTGCGGTGGTTTCACCCATCCATAATGATAAACAGTGGCATCAATCGCCTTCACATTTAATTTCCTTCCATCAATTCTAAAGCCCATCGCATCCCGATACGAACGTATGCTTTTATTATTCCGAATTACCCGTACTTCCTTCTGATACCAGCGTTTCGAGTCGCCTACATAATCGTAAGAGCCATAAAAATGAAGGTAATCGAACAACAATCCTTCCACCCTTTTATCATCCTTATAAAGAAACATTTTATTCTTGATTTCAGCATGATATTTCTCATGAATTACCTCATCGCCCTGAATGTAAAAAGCCCAATCCGAGTCCGCCGCTATGCTATCCAGACCCTTATTTGTTTCATCCGCAAGCACTCTGCCGCCTTCCCGTAAACTTTCATCCCAAACGGTGTGAATAACCTTTATTTTCGGAGAATTAATCGAAGCAATCAAGCCCTCTGTTTCATCATCCGAATTGCCCAAAGCCAAAACAAATTCATCGCAAAGAGGAAGCACAGAAGTAATCGCCTCGACCACGGGGTAGTCATATTTCAACGCATTCCTGATGAAGCTAAAGCCAGATATTTTCATAGATATTAGGGCGCGAAATTAATAAACCAAGGGGCATCTATTCCGATTCATGCCCTATCGTTCATGAAGCGCGGAAATTATCCTCTTATATAAGGAGCAAAATGTCCAAATCATTCCCATTGTACGCCCACCATTTCCTTCTAATAAGGTATTTAATCTTATGCTCCGATTTTCTTGGGATAAAAGCCGAAAAACTCTTCCCCAAATGCCCGGAAACATTGACCGAAACCGTATATTCGGAAAGGAATCTGAAAGAAGGGGAAAAGTTTCTGAAAAAAGGGGAAAATTTTGGGAATAAGGGGAAAGAAAAACCGGAAAAGGGGAAAATTTTTTGACATTCGGGGAAAGTTTAGCCCTGTTTTTTCCCTGTAATTTCAAACAATATGCAAGCTAAATAGGTGGTAATGTGTATTATACCACTATAATTCCTGGAAAAACGGAAGTTTCGCCCACTGCGTCTCTCTTTTTTTACTAATAAAAGGAGGGAAGGGGGTGAAAAGAGGTCTCTTATTAAAGGAATACCTACCCACCGGAATGCCCTCAGAATGAGGGTGCTTTTTTTGATGGATTTTAGGGTAATAAAATGGATTTTAGAGCAAATTTCAGATACCAATTTCCGATTCAAAATCCTCCCCAAACCCCGAAAATGCCATTTTTTAGAGAAGAAAAAGAGGGCTGTTGAAAAAAAAGATGAAAAAAAGTTAAAAAAAGTTTACCCCATCCTCAAATGCCCTAAACACGGGGCTTTCAGAACAAATAAAGTTTTGCAAAAGGTGCTAAAAGAGGCATATTTAAGGAAAAAATCAGAAAAAAATCGGACGTTTGCATTGTCATTACATAAATAAAATATATATTTGCCGTCCCAAAAATAAAAAAAGGGCTTGAAAAAATCATAAAAATAAGACAATGAATATTCTTAAAAGACCAATTATTACAGAGAAAATGAACAAGGAGGCAGCCAAGGGGCGTTATGGTTTTATTGTGGATGTAAATCATAATAAAATTCAGATACGTAAGGCAGTCGAATCCATGTATGGTGTCAGTGTTGAAGATGTTAATACTATGCGGTATCTTGGAAAGCAAAGTTCTCGCCAAACAATGAACAGAAAGAGTGTAAGCACTGGGCGTAAGGCAATGTTTAAGAAAGCAATCGTAACACTGAAGAAAGGCGATATCATAGATTTTTACAGTAATATATAATAGAAGAGCAGATTATGGCATTAAAGAAATTTAAACCGAATACACCCGGGCAACGATTCAAGACTATCAGCGACTACGCTGAAATCACTACGGATAAACCGGAGAAATCCTTGATGCTTCCAAAGAAAAGAAGCGGTGGAAGAAATAATACCGGCAAGATGACCATGCGCTATATGGGCGGCGGGCATAAACAACAGTATCGAATTATAGATTTTAAGAGAGACAAGTTCGATATTCCTGCTAAAGTGTTTTCTATTGAATACGATCCAAACCGTACTTGCCGGATTGCGTTGCTTCACTATGCTGACGGCGAGAAAAGATATATCATTGCACCAGCCGGATTGAAGGTAGGGCAAGAAGTTGTATCTGGCGAGAATGTGGCACCTGAATTGGGGAATGCTTTGTTGCTGAAGAATATTCCTTTGGGGACGAATGTTCATTGTGTTGAATTGAGACCGCATCAAGGTGGGATCATGAGCAGAAGTGCCGGAACATACTGCCAATTGATGAATAGGGATGGGAAATATGCAGTGTTGAAATTAGCTTCTGGCGAGACCCGATTGATATTGATTACCTGTATGGCTACAATTGGAATGGTTTCTAATGCTGACCACTCGGGAGAAAGTCATGGAAAAGCTGGTCGCGTAAGATGGTTGGGGAGAAGACCAAGAGTGAGAGGTGTTGCGATGAATCCTGTTGATCATCCTATGGGTGGAGGTGAAGGAAGAGCATCTGGTGGGCAGCCGAGATCGAGAAAAGGATTGTTCTCAAAAGGTAAAAAGACAAGGTATCCAAAGAAGGCTTCCAACAAGTTTATTTTGGAGAAAAGGAAGAAATAATTTGAACTAATAGATATAATAGAATAAATGAGTCGTTCAGTAAAAAAAGGTCCGTACATTGATGCCAAATTGGAGAAAAAAGTATTGGATTTAAATGAGAAGAAAAAGAAAACAGTAATTAAGACTTGGTCTCGGAGATCAATGATTTCTCCTGAATTCGTCGGGCATACGGTTGCCGTTCATAACGGGAATAAATTTATTCCTGTTTATGTTACAGAGAATATGGTAGGTCACAAGTTGGGGGAGTTTTCGCCAACACGGACTTTTAGAGGACATAGTGGAAATAAATCTAAGTAATAAAGAATATGGGAGTACGTAAAAAAGAATCTGCGGCAAGAAGAAAGGAAATGCAAGGCAATGTTGCCATTGCTAAGTACAATAACTGCCCAACTTCTCCGAGGAAAATGAGAATGGTTGCGGAATTAATCAGAGGAAAAGATGTTACCTTGGCAATTAGTATCTTGAAGTTTAACCAAAAGGCACCAGCTATCAGATTAGAAAAACTGCTTTTGTCAGCTATTACTAATTGGGCACTCAAAAATCCTGATGAGAATATAGATGATCAAGGGTTGATAGTAAAAGAGGTGTTTGTTGATAGCGCAAGGCAGTTAAAAAGACTCCGTCCTGCACCGCAGGGTCGAGGAAACAGAATTCGTAAACGCTCGAATCATGTAACAATAGTATTGGCGGGTAAATTTGCTCCTCAAGAAATTGTTGAAGAAGTAGAAACAGATCAAGAAGAAAATCAAGAATAAATATGGGACAAAAAGCGCATCCAATCGGTAATAGATTGGGAATAATAAGAGGTTGGGATTCCAACTGGTATGGTGGAAGATTCTATGCTGAAAAGTTGGTAGAAGATGAAAAAATCAGACAGTACCTTATGGTTCGTTTGGTGAAAGGTGGTATTTCTAAGATCATTATTGAACGGACTTTGAAATTAGTTACTATTACTATTTACACGGCTAAGCCTGGTATTATTATCGGTAAAGGAGGATCAGAGGTAGATAAATTAAAAGAGGAACTAAAAAAGGTTACCAAGAAGGATATTCAGATAAATATCTTTGAAGTAAAAAGACCCGAGTTGGATGCTCAATTGGTTAGTGATAGTATTGCTAAACAATTGGAAGGTCGTATTTCGTTTAGAAGGGCGATTAAATCGTCTATTCAATCAACTATGCGAGTGGGTGCTGAAGGAATTAAGGTGATGATAGGCGGGCGATTGGGGGGGGCAGATATGGCGAGAACGGAACAATATAAAGAAGGAAGGACTCCATTACATACCTTCCGTGCGGATATTGATTTTGGAATGGCTGAAGCGCAAACTACCTATGGAAAGATTGGCGTGAAGGTATGGATTTGTAAGGGCGAGAAATTTGGTAAGGTTGATTTATCTCCAAACCAAGGCGTGAAGGATTACAAGCCAGGTCAATCTGGTGGCGGAAGAGATGATAGAAAATTTGGTGATCGCGATCGTCGTGGTGGCGGAGGTGGAAAAGGCAGACCTGGGGGCGGTGGAGGAAGAGACAGAGATAGCCGAGGTGGCGGAGGCAGAGATTCAAGATAAATATTAATAATAGAAATAAATAATTAAAGAATATGTTACAGCCAAAGAAAACCAAATACAGGAAGATGCATAAGGGCAAGATGAAGGGTAATGCTAAAAGAGGCGACCAATTGAATTTTGGTTCTTATGGTTTGAAGTCCCTTGAATCTGCATGGATTTCCAGCAAACAAATAGAGGCAGCAAGAGTCGCGGTGACCAGGTATATGAAGCGTGAAGGGCAAATCTGGATTCGGATATTCCCTGATAAACCAGTTACTCGCAAGCCCGCCGAAGTACGTATGGGAAAAGGAAAGGGAGCTCCCGAATTTTGGGTAGCGGTGGTAAAACCGGGCAGGATTATCTTTGAAGCCGAAGGCGTTCCGTATGAAACTGCCAAGGAGGCTTTGAGATTAGCTGCCCAAAAATTATGTGTGAATACAAAAATGATTGTCAGACGAGATTTAGTAAATAACAATGAAAAAGCTTGATATTAAGGATTTATCCATAGACGAGGTTCGCGAGCGAATCGCTAGCGAGCGAATGAACTACAACAAAATGAAGATGGGACACAAAATTACCGCTGTCGAAACATCTTCTTCATTAACCAAATCTCGCAAGTTGGTGGCAAGGTTAATCACCGAATTAAAACAACGCGAAATGGCGGCAGAGGCGGCTAAAAGTTAATCATAAAAATTATTAAGAATAATAATATGGAAGTAATTGAAAGAAAAAGTAGAAAGGAACTCGTAGGTAAAGTCGTCAGTAATAAGATGAACAAGTCCATCGTGGTTTCTGTAGAAAGAAGGGTGAAGCATCCTAAATATGGTAAGTTTATTCGTAAGACTTCCACTTTTATGGCGCATGACGAAACCAATTTGGCGAATATTGGCGACTTGGTCAGGATTATGGAGACCCGCCCATTAAGCAAAAATAAACGCTGGAGGCTGGAAGAAGTGGTAGAGAACGTAAAATAATTTTTATTAAATACTAAAATGATACAACAAGAAAGCAGGTTGGCAGTGGCTGACAATAGCGGCGCAAAAGAAGTTCTTTGCATACGCGTATTAGGTGGAACCAAGAGGAGATATGCTTCTTTGGGCGATAAGATTATAGTTTCGGTGAAGCACGCATTGCCTTCCGGAAATATCAAAAAAGGAGCTGTATCGAAAGCTGTAGTTGTTCGCGTAAGCAAAGAGGTGCGCAGAGCTGATGGTTCGTACATCAGGTTTGATGATAACGCCGTAGTTTTATTAACTGCGAACGACGAATTAAGAGGTACTCGTATCTTCGGACCGGTGGCGAGAGAGTTGAGGGAAAAGCAATTCATGAAAATTGTTTCTCTGGCTCCCGAGGTGCTTTAAGTCCGATTAAATAATACAAAAATGCGAACCTCCATTCAATTAAGGAATTATCTAATTGAATGGGGGTTCGCTCTTTTATTGCCTTCCCCGAAACGGTTTGTTTCTCTGGGGTATCCGAGCATTGGCATAAGGACCACAGAGGGATTCATGACCCTGAATGGGTTGAAATTCACAAGGCACTATTCGGATGGTGGGGAGAGGTAATTATTCGACAATAAAGTTTCAAAAGAAGCTGGGTGGGTTTGTAGGAATTCGTCTGGGTGGGGTTTGTAAATTAGCTAATGATGGTTGTTTTGTGGGGGAGGGTGTTCGTTTTATTGGAACGGGTGTTAATCTGGGTATAACGAGTGGTCGTATTTTTAGAATGAGTGGTCTTATTTTTAGGACGAGTGGGCATCTAAATACAGCGAGTGGTCGTTTTGGTGGAACGAGTGGTCATCCAATTAGAACGAGTGGATGTTTTGGCGGAACGAGTGGTCGTTTTTGGACAACGAATGGTTATCTGTGGACAACGAGTGACATGGTTTTGGGATCGAATATTAAAAATAGTATTGTATTACAAGTTATTAATTATTAAATAAAAATATGGAAGCAACTGAATTAAGAATTTTGAATGCGGGTGAAACATTGCATAAGTATGGGATGGATCATGCGGAGGAGTATTTATTGGATGAGGCTTTAATTGGTACTTTTGCGGATTTGCATGATGTTATCGAGGAGGTGAAGGCGATTAAGCTTATCGAGGATAATGATAATACGGGTGTGGCGGTGGGTAAATCGGGGAAGAAATTGGCGGCTGCGATGGAGTGTTTGGCGATTGCGAAATTGACTCGGGTTTTTGGGCGGAAGTCTCATAATGAGCCGTTGCGGGGGGAGGTTAATTTTTCGTTTACGGATTTGTATTATGTTGATGATGAGTTGGCGGTGTCGCGGTGGAAAATTGTGACGGATGATGCTTCGGAGTATTTGCTTGCGATGGAGGCTTTGGGGATTCGGATTTCGGCTCCTGTGATTGCTTCTGCGGTGGCTAAGGCTGCGGCTTTTGTTTTGGATGAGAATTCGACGACTGTGGTTCGGGTGGAGGTGAAAACGGCGACTTTGGATATGAAGGGGAAGATTAAGGAGTTGGATGATGTGGCGGAGGATGTGATTGGGTTGGCGACGGGTTATTTGTTGACGAATGAGACGTTTGTGAATGGGTGTACTTTTGCGTATCGGAAGGGGGAGTTGGGTAGTAAGCATATTTTGCTGGAGCTGCATATTGTGGATGATGTGACGGGGGTGAAATTGAAGGGTGTTCATTCGGATGCTTTTGATGGGATTACGCATCATCGTGGGGTGAGTAGCCGTAATGGTAATGTTCGTGAGAAGACGATGGCGAATGGGAATTATTCGGTGGTGGTTTCTTATCCTACTTATGTTTCTCAAACGATTCCTAATGTTGGGATTGAGGCGGGGAAGATTAGGCGGATTACGATTCGGTTGATGAAGGTTTAAATAGCCTCAATGGTTTAAATAGCCTCACCCCTAACCCCTCTCGAAGGGGAGAGGGGGATGGAAAAATAAGGTCCTCTCGGTGTATGTCGGGGGGATTTTTTTTATTAATAAAGTTTTATGTAATTTTGTGCCTTAATAAATAAATTATGATGATGATGAAAAAAATAATACTTATGATTTTGGTGGTGGTGGTGTTGGGGGGGGATGCGGTAAAGGTGAATGGGCAAATTATTATTACCACTGCTGGTAATGGAGGTACGCTTTATAATGGAGATTCTATACCATCTACCTCTGCAAGCGTTTCTTATCCGAGAAGTATAGCATTTGATTATTCAGGGAATATTTACATAGCTGATGGGGGGCATCGGAGGATAAGAAAAGTTGATAAATTAACCGGTATTATTACAACCATTGCTGGTACAGGAAATTATAACTATAATGGAGATAATATTCCTGCAACTACGGCAAATATAGACCCTCAAAGTATTGCCTTTTATAATGGGAATCTTTATGTAGCTGATGGTGGGAATTATCGGGTTCGGAAAATAGTTTTATCAACCGGAATCATTACTACTGTGGCAGGAACAGGAGGAGGAGGATACAATGGTGATAATATCCAGGCAACGACGGCTACCTTATATTATCCTGTTAGCATTGCAGTAAGTTCGGGGCAATTATATATTGCAGATTTTTATAATGAAAGGATACGAAGAGTTGATCTTTTTTCTGGGGTAATAATAACCGTTGCAGGTAATGGTACAGCAGGTTATAATGGTGATAATATTGCAGCAACGAGTGCGGAATTAAATGGACCCAGTGGTATAAGTTTCTCATATAACAATATGTATATTGCAGATGCCCAAAACAATCGAATCAGACAAGTTGACGGTAGTGGTACAATAACTACAGCTGTCGGAACAGGAAATTATGGATACAACGGAGATAATATGGATGCAACGACTGCTGAATTAGCCTATCCGGTTAATGTATTTTTTAGTGGATATAACCTGTACATTGCAGATATGGATAATAATCGAGTTAGGAAAGTTGATTATGATTATACGGGATATATTTCAACTATAGTAGGGCAGGGTCCTTATTTTGATAATGTAATTGATTCTTTATCCAGGGTTAACAATCCAGTTGCAATCTCTGTGGATTCGGATGGAAATATTTATATTGCAGATAACGGGAATCACAGGGTAAGAAAAATAATGAATACACCCTGTTCCATTTCCCAACAACATTCGATTACAGCTAATGGCCCAACAAGTTTATGTAATGGAGATACTGTAATTTTGGATGCAGGTACTTTTGCATATTTTAATTGGAATACGGGACAAACGACCAAGACGCTTCATGTAACAACAACAGGGAATTATGTGGTAACAATTACCAATTGGAGTGGCTGCACAGCCACAGATTCTATGGTTGTAATGGTTAGTCATACACCAGTTATCACAGTGAATGGACCAACAACTTTTTGTAATGGAAGTTCAGTCGTATTAGATGCTGGAATGTTTCGACACTATATTTGGAGCAGTGGAGAGACCACTGAATCTATTGTTGCTACTACAACTGGAACCTATACTATTACTGCAACGGATACTATTGGCTGCGTTGGAACAAATACAGCTTCACAAACTGTTATCGTTAATCATTGTAATCAAATTACTTGCAATATTCTTTATCCGTCGAGAGGTGGATTAATGGATTCCGAAACGGGATATTATTATTATACATTCCAAAATTATCCAGAGTTTGTTGCTTATCATCAAGCTATCACATTAAGAAGTTTAATAAAGTTTGATTATTCAAGCATACCCACAAACGCTTTTATTGATAGTAGTTTGTTATCGCTTTATTGGCATCATTCGACAAATGTTACTGGTCAAGCTGGATATAATGCAAGTTTATTACAGAGAATAGATTCATATTGGAATCTTAGTCTTTCTTGGGGTAATCAACCAACCACCACCACGGTAAACCAAATTATTCTCCCGACCAGTACATCTACTACCCAAAGTTACCCCAGAATAAATGTTCTGCCCATGGTTAATGATATGATCACTTATGGAAATTACGGATTTTTTCTAAAACTTCAACATGAGGATAGCACCGCATGTATGTATTTTGCTTCGCAATATAATACTGATAGCACAGTGTTACCAAGAATGAAAGTTTGTTATCAATTAATACTTTCATTAGTTACAAATGCCGTATCTACAAACCTTTGTCCCGGAGGTACTTTGGTAGTCCCATATAGCAAGTATGCATATTTTAATTCAGGGAATGTATTCACAGCTCAACTTAGTGATGCTAATGGGAGTTTTACTAACCCTATTACTATTGGTTCCATTACAGATACAGCTTCTGGAACAATTTCAGCGATAATACCATCAAATTCTATTACGGGAATTCATTACAGAATTCGTGTTATTGGAAATAATCCTTTTGTCATTGGGGGAGATAATGGAGTAGATATTACAATAGGCAATTTGAATCCCTCAATCACCCCAAGCGGACCTACTACGTTTTGTATTGGGGGTTCTGTGGTATTGGATGCCGGCACTTATTCGTCCTACCATTGGAGTAATGGCGCAACCACTCAAACGATTTTGGTGACGACAGGAAATAATTACGTTGTTACAGTAACCAGCACTAATGGATGTACTGGTACGGTTTCACAAGTAGTTACTATTAACAATATCATTACGGCTTCGATTACACCGAATGGACCAACGACATTTTGTCAGGGAGGTTCAGTGCTATTAGATGCGGGGTTTTTTCAACTTATATTTGGAGTACCGGAGCAACTACTGAATCAGTAAGTATTGCTACATCGGGAGTTTATTCAGTTACAGTTAATAACAATAATGGCTGTACGGGAATTGCATCGCAAACAGTTACTGTAATACCTTTCATCGCTCCCACTATCACCCCTTCCGGTGCTACTTCCTTTTGTCAGCCAGGTTCGGTAACATTGGATGCAGGGGTTTATCAATCCTACCATTGGAATACCGGAAATGCTACGACAGAATCCATCACTATTACTTCAACAGGAACGTACCGTGTTACTATTACCAACAGCAATGGATGTACAGGTACTGCTACACAAGCTGTGAATGTTTTTGCAATCCCTAACCTGACTATTATCCCTAATGGACCGACTACCTTCTGCGATGGCGGCTCGGTAACCTTGGATGCAGGGAATTATTCTTCCTACATCTGGAATACAGGAGCTACTACGGAAACTATCGTTGCCACTTCGACGAATGTCTATCGGGTTACGGTAACGAATAACAACGGCTGTACGGCATCGGCATCCGCGATTGTGAATGTGTTTATCAGTCCAATCCCAAGTATTATTCCGAATGGTCCTACTACCTTTTGTCAGGGAAGTTCTGTGGTGTTGAATGCGGGGGCTTATACAAGCTACCTTTGGAGTATAGGGGCTACCTCTCAAGCTATCACGGTGAATAGTACGGGTAACTATCAGGTTACGGTTGCCGATGTTAATGGATGTATCGGCGCGACATCGCAAGTGGTTACTGTGAATGGTATTCCATCGCCAAGCATTATTCCAAATGGACCAACTACCTTTTGTCAAGGTGGTTCTGTAACATTGGATGCAGGGAATTATTCATCTTACTTATGGAATATTGGCGCAACCACGGAAACAATAAATGCAACAACGAGTTATACCTATTCAGTAACTGTTATGAGTAGTAATGGATGTACTGCAACAGCATCTCAAGTGGTGGTGGTGAATTCAATCCCTACGCCGACCATTATTGGGATCGCAAGTATATGCAGCGGTAATTCCGCGACGTTGGATGCAGGGATTCATGCCTTCTACCTTTGGAATATTGGTGCGACGACAGAAACTATTTCTACTATAACAGCAGGGACTTTTGTAGTAACCGTTACGGAAACGAATGGATGTTCGGGGACGGCAGCACGAGTGGTTACTTTTTATCAAAATCCTTCGCCAAGTATAATCGCAAATGGACCAACCACCTTTTGTGATGGAGGTTCGGTAGTGTTAGATGCAGGAGTTTATACCTCTTATATCTGGAGTAATACTTCCTTAACCCAAACTATAACTGCAACCATCTCTGGCACATACATCGTAACGGTTACGAATAGTAATGGATGCACTGGAACGGCATCAATCGGGGTAGGGGTGAACCCAAGTCCTGCGGTAACTATTATTCCGAGTGGACCAACATCTTTCTGTCAGGGAGGTTTCGTTTCATTGGATGCAGGGAATTACCTTGCCTATGTTTGGAATACGGGAAGCACTGCTGAATCCATTACCGTTTATGGCTCGCAACCGTATTGCGTTACGGTTACAAATGCGAATGGATGCACGGGCACTGCTTGCCAGTTTGTGGAAGTATTCACGCATCCAAGCCCTGTTATTATTCCGAATGGACCTACTTCCTTTTGCGTAGGTGGTTCTGTGATATTAAATGCAGGAAGCTACCAAACCTACCTTTGGAATACTGGAGCGACCTCTGCCACTCTTACCGCAACAACCACCGGAATATATTCCGTTACCGTTTCCAATGCAAGCAATTGTTCTGCTTCGGCAACCATAGCTGTATCGGTCGTTGTATCGCCTACGCCTTTGATTACTGCCAATGGTCCGACCACCTTTTGCCAAGGTGGGATGGTTACGTTGGATGCCGGAACATATCTTTCGTACCATTGGATGAATGCTGCGAATACCGAATCCCTCTTAGCTTTATCGTCTGGCAACTACGCGGTAACGGTAACAGGGAATAACGGCTGCACGGGTACGGCAATGCGGGTGGTAACGGTAGTTCCTTTTATTAACCCTGTGATTGCGACCAATGGTCCTACCCAGTTCTGTTCGGGAAGTTCGGTAACATTAGATGCTGGTTCGTATTCCACTTATACTTGGAACAATGGCAGCACTACCGAAACTATTTCAGCCTCCGCCAGTGGCAGTTATATCGTTACGGTTACGAATGGCGGTATCTGTTCCGGCACTGTGCAACGCGTGGTTACGGTATATACTTCTCCTGCCCCGAATATCCTCGTTACGCATCTTAATACGCTTTGTGCGGGAGGCTATGCGATGCTTTCGGTGGGGGCGGTATTTCCGACTTATCTCTGGAGCAATGGTGCGATTACCCAAAGCGATTCGGTGAATACCGGAGGCACCTATTCCGTTACAGTAACCAGCACGAATGGATGCAGCGGAATATCTTCTACCATGATAACTAATGCCTGTGCCATCCCTGCGATGCCTGCCATTCCGACTACGAATATCGGGGCTACCTATGCAATGGGTAATTGGATTCAGCCGAGTTGCCATCAGAGTTATAATGTCCGAATCAGCATCCATAATGCCAATAGCTGGACAACGAATACCATCCCGCCAAACAGCCATTATACGTTCTCGGGATTGGCGCATAATACGGCGTACGACTGGCAGATTCAGACGAATTGTAATGCCTCGCTGACCAATGTTTCGGGATATAGTGCCGTACAAACATTCACTACCGTTGCAAGATTAGGGGACGGGATTACAAATCCCGACCAGCAAATTGCCTCATTCCAGGTCTATCCGAACCCTGCCAATGACCAATTGACCGTTGTTTTTTCTTCCAATGCAGAGGAACTTTATTCCATCCGAATGATAGATATTACTGGAAGGGTGGTGATGAATAAAAGCCTCGTTTCGGTGGGTGGCGACAACCAATATGAATTGAATCTTGCTGCCATTCCGCGAGGACTTTATTTGGTATTGTTGCAAAATGGGGTAGGGGTGATGCAGCGGAACGTGGTGGTGGAATAAAATATTGATCCATTGAAACGATAAGAAGCCTCCCGCGAAAATCTCGGGGGGCTTTTTATTGCGGATGTTAATTTTACGGTTAATTCAGTTTGTAAATGAGATTCCATGCCTGTTTCTACCCCTCGAATCCTTCCTTGGATTCCTTCCGAGGACGCTTGGATTCCTTCCGAGGACGCTTGGATTCCTTCCGAGGACGCTTGGATTCCATGCGAGGACGCTTTTTTGTAATTTAAGGAATCACCCATGATTCATCGAAAGGTGGCAGCCCGAAATTTTTGGTATTAATTTTAACATTTGTTTTGGAGAATATGAAACTTTAGTTTAGTTTTGCCGACGCTACAAAACTATTTCACCATAACACTTAAAACGAAATCCATTATCCAAGGAATCAATAATTACGGGGATGCCGAAAACCGTGCAGAGTAGGCGCAAAAAATAATTAATAATAACTTATGTCTAAATCAAACAAATTTACCACGTTACTGATAGCCCTGCTGATGCTGGCTACAGGCTTTGTGCAAACGAATGCACAAGGATCGAGAACCTCTAATCAGGAGCTGTTCAAGGCTTATCTTTCCTCTCAAAAGGATAAGAACCATTGGGCAGATGCTGATGTCGCAGAATGGGTCGTGAGCGACCAGTACACCGACAAATCTACCGGGCTTACCCACGCCTATCTGAACCAAATGTACAACGGCGTAAAGGTGTACAATGCCATCACCGTTTTTGCGATGAAGAATGGGAAAATCGGGTATTGCAAGCCCGGGTTAATTCCACACATCAAGGAAAAAGCCAATGGCTCGAAGCCAAATTTAAGCCCCATTGATGCCATCAATGCTGCTTTGAAGCATTTGAATGTGGAATCATCTGGCGAATTCTCCCAGTTGGAAGCCGATTTGAAGGCTAACAAATATTCCTTCACTCCAGGGAATGTGGCGAAGCTGCCCATCCAAGTAGAATTGGTCTATATGCCTACCAAGAACGGCGTAAACCTCGCCTGGAACGTAACGATGAAGATGGCTAAAAGCCACAACTGGTGGAATGTTAGGGTGGATGCCTTAACTGGGAATTTCTTAGATAAAAATGATTATAATAAAGAATGTTCCTTCGCACCAGCCACACCGAATTACTATCCCTCGAATCAAATTCAACAAGCGATGGAGCCATCACCATCCCCATCGCCAAGCCCTGTAACCGGAGCTTCATACAAGGTCTTTGCATTCCCATTACAAGCCCCAAACTTTGGCGGAAGAACAGTATTGACCGACCCAGCCGACCCTATCGCCTCTCCTTATGGATGGCAAGATACCGATGGTCAGCCTGGTCCTGAATACACCATCACCAGAGGAAACAATGTGTATGCTTACGAAGATCAAGATGCGGATGATTTGCCAGGATATTCTCCTGATGGAGGAGTGAGTTTAAACTTTGATTACCCATTCGATGACAATGTGGCTCCGACCGTCAGTATGGATGCTGCACTAACGAATCTGTATTATGTGAATAATTCAGTACACGATCATTTGTATCATCTTGGCTTTGATGAAAACTCCGGCAACTTCCAAAGTAATAACTATGGACGTGGCGGTATCGGTGCTGATTATGTTCTCGCAGAAGGATTCGATGGAGGAGGAGTTGACAATGCCAATTTTGGAACCCCACCAGATGGACAGAATCCTAGAATGCAAATGTACTTGTGGAACATTGCTCCACCAGACTTATGCAGTAGTTTCAATGTTACCGATCCTATTAACATTGCTGGACCTATGCAGTTCACTACCGGAGATTTCGAACCACCAGTATCTACAATAGCTACCGGAGAGATTGTTTTAGTGGATGATGGTAATGGTAATGTAATAGATGGTTGCGAACCGATTCTTAACAACGTAGCTGGAAAGATAGCATTGATCCGAAGAGGAACGTGTGCTTTTGTACAAAAGGTTCAAAATGCAATTGATGCTGGCGCGATCGGAGTAATTATAGCCAACCATCCGAACACTCCTATCTTTCACATGTCAGCATCTTATGTAATCAATTCAAATATTCCTGCCATCATGATTTCTTTTGATGACTTTACAACCATCACTAATGAAATGCAAAACGGATCTGTCAGCGGAACAATTAATTATTGTGCGCCTTCGCCATATCAACAGAAAGATGGTAGTGTGGATAATGGAATTATAGCTCACGAATATGGTCATGGTGTTTCTAATCGCCTTACTGGTGGTCCATCCAATGTTGGTTGTTTGAATAATGGCGAGCAAGGTGGCGAAGGATGGAGCGATTGGAATGCTTTGATGATGACCATGAAGCCTGGCGATCAAAGCACCGATGCGAAAGGTTTGGGTACTTATGTTTTCAATGAAACTACAAACGGTGTTGGTATTAGAAGTTTCCCTTATTCAACCGACATGAGTGTTAATCCACATACTTATGCAGACTTGGCGAATAATTCAGAAGTTCATTATATCGGAGAAATATGGTGTTCTGCTATTTGGGATATGTCACGTTTCTTAGTTGATGCCTATGGTTACGACAGCAACCCGCTTAATGTGGCGGCAGGTAACAATCTGGCTACAATCTTAGTTCTTGAAGGAATGAAGTTGCAAATCTGCGGTCCTGGTTTCTTAGATTCAAGAGATGGTATTTTAATGGCAGATCAACTTCTTTATAATGGTGCTCATCGTTGTATTATCTGGAATGCTTTTGCAAGAAGAGGAATGGGCTTTTTCGCACAAGAAGGCGATGCTAATGTTGCGGGAGATGAAACGGCTGACTTCTCGATGCCTCCAGGATTAACTCCTTATGCTTTTGGCGGCGGTTCATTCTGTACTCCTTCAGAGGCAACTTTAGATGCTGGTGCCGGATTCGATTCCTATTCTTGGAATAACGGTGAAACCACACAAACCATCGTACCTACTTCATTTGGAACTTATACAGTAACTGTAACAGGAATGGGTTGTGATAACTTACCAACAACGGGTACTGCAAGCGCAACAGTATCTCCTTCTATCGTTCCTGATTTATCAGGACCCGATGGTTTTTGTCATGGCAGCGCACCATTCTCTGGAACTTTAGCTGTTGAAGCTACTACAAAAATTTATAATATATCACTCTCTGATCTTGTTCAATTGGGCAATAGTTGTAATTTTGGATCACAATATAACAATTGCGATACTACAAGTGGTGGTTTTTCATGGGATGATATAGGCAGTGGTGCTGTTACCAATATTCAAGTTGATTTTTCTGTAGGAATAGAATGTGATGGAACATCTACCCATACTACCATGCTTAACGGAAATTCAGGACCAAGCTTTGCTGAAACTCCTCAATACTGCGATTGCAACTTTAACAGCAATATTGTTTCTCTAAATATCCCAGTTACTGGTTATGTTGCTGGTGGCAGCAATACTTTGATGATTGGTAACAATGTTACTTGCTTCGGTTTAATTCCTACTCCGGTTCTTAATAATTATTATGCAAAGGTAACGGTTACTTATGCCAATCCTATTTATAGTTCTTACTTATGGTCAACTGGTGAAACAACGAGTTCAATTAACTACACAATATCTGCTACACAAAATTATTCCGTAACTGTTGTTGCTGCAAATGGATGTATTGGTGTTGCTTCTCATGATGTTATTGATGATCCTCTTCCGACTCCAAGCATCACCGCATTATCTCCGGTAGATGGTATGCCGATTTCTACTACATTCTGCGATAATGTTGGTGTTCTCCTTGATCCAGGTATGTATGCTTCTTATACATGGACAGGAATAAATACCCAACCTTATACTACTCCTTTTGAATTTATCACCTTCTACTACAGCGATAACCTCACAGTGGTCGTAACCGATGGGATAGGTTGTACTGGCTCTGCTACTATTGATATTACTGCTATTCCTTCTCCTACGCCTGTTATTACCACAAGCGGACCAACTACTTTCTGCCAAGGCGATTATATTTCTTTGGATGCAGGTACATATGACGCTTACCAATGGTTTGACGGAGAAGTTACTCAAAGTATTATTGTTGGTTATTCTGCTTCGGCTTATGTGGTCGTTACTGATAACGCGAGTGGTTGTACCGGTATGTCTAATACATTAAGCATCGTGATGAATGTTAGTCCTACCCCTTCGATTATTGCCAATGGTCCTACTGAATTCTGTGATGGTGGTTCTGTCATGTTAGATGCTGGTTTATATTCTTCGTATTTGTGGAATACAGGTGCTACCAGTGAATCAATCCCCGCTTATGGTTCACAACCTTATGAAGTTACTGTTACCGATGCGAATGGTTGTACAGGAATGGCTTCTCAAATAGTTACCGTGTATTCCAATCCTACTCCAACTATTACCGGTCCTTCCACAATATGTAATAACACACCTGTAACCCTTAATGCCGGGGCTTATGCCTCTTACATTTGGAGTAATAATGCTACGAGTCCTACCATCTCTGTGGGTACTGCGGGTACTTATAAAGTTACTGTTACCGATGCTCATGGTTGCACAGGCATTGCGATAAGGGTCATTAATTCTTCCATCATCCAGATCCCTGTTATTACCGGAAGCGGACCATTCACTATTTGTTCGGGAAGTTCCATAACATTAAGCACTACTGCGTATTCAACGTATCATTGGAGCACGGGAGGAACTACTTCTTCTACTACGGTTTCAACTGCCGGAACATTCATGGTTACTGTCGCGAATACGTTTGGTTGTACTGCTGTAGGACAAAGAACCGTAACCGTTGTTCCTGCGCCTATGCCTAACATTTCCGGAACGGGTATCGCTACTTATTGCAGTGGTTCTCCAGCTACATTGACCGTCGCTTTGTATGCTTCGTATCATTGGAGTAACAATGCAAATACGCAATCAACATTAATCCCTGTGAATACCCCAGGAACTTATTCTGTAACTGTTACGAATGCTGCGGGATGCACCGGAACGGCTGCCATCGTATTAAACAATGCGTGTACGATGCCTACCGGATTTTCAACTGCAGGAATTACGGCTACCACTGCCGTTGCGAACTGGGTACAACCGGGTTGTTATTATGGATATATTATCCGTATCAGCAAGCATAATGCAAACATTTGGGCACCTCATTCCATTACCCCGAACACGCATTATACCTTCTCTCAATTGACGCATAATACGCAGTATGATTGGCAGATAGAAACCATCTGTAATGCTGCTCAAACAAGCGTTTCGGGCTTTAGTGCTACGCAAACTTTTACCACTGCACCAAGGTTAGAGGATGGAGAAACAGACAATTTCGATTATGCCTTTAATGTTTATCCGAACCCTGCTGATGACCATGCTAACGTTGCATTTACTTCTGACAAAGAGGGTGTTTATACTCTCCGTTTGATGGATGTTACGGGTCGCCTTGTATTCTCTGCAAGCAACACGGCTGTGGTGGGTGAGAATCTATATCAGATGAATCTTACCGACATCGCCAAAGGTGTTTACATGGTTATACTTCAAAACGGAGATGCCATTCTGCAAAGCAAAATTGTGGTGCAGTAAACAATTCCAAATCTTAAAAATGAAAAAGGCGATAGATTTTCTATCGCCTTTTTTGTTTTATAGAACCTAGTTCAATGATTATGTCCTTTCCAAGAATGTTTTCGTGGCAGGTAAGATTTTTATCCACCCAATTAATCCACATTCTCCCATCTCCACCTCCCAATTTCCAAAAACTCATAACTAAAAATTCATAACTCATAACTTTTTTCCCGCTCTGCCAATTTTTTCAATGTCCGCTCCCACTGTGCCTTTTGGCAATCTCTTGGCGGAAAGTAAGCGTCTCTTGGGGAGTTGAAAGGTATCGTGAAATGGTTTTAGAATGCTGTTTTTATTTCTCAAATGATGTATTTGGTTGGGTAAGATAATGTATCTTTATCGAATAGAATTGTTTTAGAAAAGTAAGGAGGTGAATAGAGATTTAATAGAATAGAGGGATTGAGGGAAATTTGCCAACCTGACAGGAAATCGCTAAGGGGCGATTGCCTGTCAGGATGTTGGTCATTACCTATCAGGTGCGTTACGCAAATATTGCCAAAAAGTAAAAAGTGAGGTGGCTGGAAATGCCCGTCGTTAGCTGTGATTAAGCTATCTGAATGAATAATCAAGCTATCTGGATGAATAATTAAGCTATCTGAATGAATAATTAAGCTATCTGGAGGAATAGTTAAGCTATCTGGAGGAATAAACAAGCTATCTCCTTCCATAATTAAGCTATCTGTACGCATCATTAAGCTATCTCCTTCCATAATTAAGCTATCTGTACGCATCATTAAGCTATCTGGAGGAATAGTTAAGCTATCTGGTGGAATAATTAAGCTATCTCCTTCCATAATTAAGCTATCTGTACGCATCATTAAGCTATCTG
>CAIMUP010000038.1 GCA_903844645.1 uncultured Bacteroidota bacterium | reverse complement strand
TTTGAATGTCAAAAGGAGGTAGTTGATAACATCAAAGAAACCATTATCATATAAAAAGTAACTCCTTATATATACAGCATTCCTATTTATGCCTCGAGGATTACTTTTTATGCCTCGAGGATTACTTTTTATGCCTCGAGGATTACTTTTTATGCCTCGAGGATTACTTTTTATGCCTCGAGGATTACTTTTTATGCCTCGAAGATTACTTTTTATGCCACGAGGATTACTTTTACTATTGCAATGGAACCATTAGTCATGGGTTAAATCCTTTGTTTTGTTTAATAACCTTAGTATAAAACGATCCAAAATTGATTTAACCTTATTAGCTTATTATATGAACTGAAATAAGGTAATAAGGTGGTAGTGCCTAACATAATTCTATTTTATACTAAGGTTAAAAAAACAACTTTACCAACGGATTTAATCCATGACCCATTATTCCAGATGGCGGGAACATTTCCTGATATGCCAAAACTAAGTTTCCATATAAGGATTGGTTTCGGGGATAAAAGGGTTGGTTTATTCGATATTTTTATCGGGATAAACGATATGCTTCGAGTCATCATTGAATCTTATTTCAGAAATCTGAAACATATTTTTCTCCTTCTTTTTATCAAATAAAAGCTGGATTATAAAACCATTTGTTGGCACTATCTGTTTCCGAATAATTTTCTATGTTTGCGGCATTGAAAAGAGGGGGTGCCTTAAAAACTTTGGCTGAGATTATACCCATAGAACCTGATCCGGGTAATGCCGGCGTAGGAAAACGGTAACAAAATGTTATCAATCTTATTCCCCCACAACGTGTTATTAAATTATATTATGATGAAGAAAATTATGTTAGTTGTGGTGCTCCTCGCAGTGCCATTTTTGGGAATGAGTCAGAACCTTCTTAAAGGGACTATTACTGACAAAGCAACAGGTGAACCGTTATTCGGTGCAACCATTATTATTGTAGAAACACAACTTTTCGGTATTAGCGATCCTTTGGGGAATTACTTTATTAATTATGTGAACTCTGGTAAAATTGAAATCAGAGTATCCTATGTTGGTTATAAACAACAAATCAAAACAATAATTTTTAATGGTAATATAACTATTGACTTTCCTTTGGAAGCGGCTCCATATCAGATGGTCTGCTATGATGTAATCGCTACACGGGCTACGGAGAAGTCCGGAATGGCATTTACGAATCTTTCGAAAGAAGATATTGAGAAGAACAATATTGGGCAGGATATTCCTTATATTCTGAAGCTGACACCATCATTAGTAGAGACCTCGGATGGTGGTACCGGCGTAGGATATACTTATCTCCGGATTCGCGGCAGTGATGCCACGCGGATTAATGCTACCATCAACGGAATCCCTGTTAATGATGCGGAAGATCATGGCGTTTATTGGGTGGATATGCCTGATATGATTGCCTCGGTGGATAACATTCAGATACAACGAGGTGTCGGTACTTCAACGAATGGTGGCAGTGCTTTCGGGGCTACTATCAATATGCAGACAACAGCCTTAGATACCGCTGCCCATGCCGAAAGCAGCTCTACTTATGGTTCTTATAAAACGTGGAAGAATAGTTTGTCGTTCGGCACAGGTCTTTTGAATAATCATTGGGATATTGAAGGACGAATTTCAAAGATTACCTCGCAAGGATATATTGATCGCGCTTCGTCAGACCTTAAATCGTTCTTCGCTTCTTGTGGATATTATGGGAAAAATAGTGTTGTCAAATTCATTGTATCTTCGGGCATCGAGAAAACATATCAAGCCTGGAATGGCGTACCACAAGACACGTTGCCAGTACATAGAAGGTATAATCTTTATACTTATCCGAACGAAACGGATAACTATCAGATGGATAATTTTCAATTATTATATTCCGCCCAACTTAGTTCTAAATGGAATATCAATGCTGGTTTGCATTATACACATGGGGCAGGATATTATGAACAATCATTAACCGATGAACCATTTAATAATTACGGTTTGCAGGATGTAATTATCAATACAGATACGATAACTACTACGAATATGGTTCGGCAGTTGTGGTTGGATAATCAATTTTACGGAACTACATTTGCTTTAAATTATGATGCAAATAAGAAACTGAAATTTACTGTTGGTGGTGCCGCAAATCGGTACAACGGGGATCATTTTACAAAGATTGTCTGGGCGCAAACAGCCAGCAACAGCAACAACTTAGACAAGTATCAAGACAATACAGCCGTCAAGAAAGATGGCTCGGTTTATGTCAAGGTTTATTATCAACTATCCAAGAAGTTTACTGTCTTTGGCGATGTACAATATCGTAGTTTAAGCTATACTTTTCTTGGGTATGATGAAAACTCAAACAATACCACGCAGACGGTAGCTTTAAACTTTTTTAATCCTAAGGCGGGCATCAATTATGACATCAGTAATAACAAGCGTTTGTATGCTTCTTACAGCATAGGAAACAGAGAACCGAATCGCGATGACTATATCCAGTCCACGCCTCTAAGCCGCCCTAAACCAGAGCATCTTGCGGACTTGGAAGTGGGATATAAGCAGCAAACAACATTGGTTTCTTTTGGGATTAATGGTTATTATATGAACTATAAAGATCAGTTGGTAAATATTGGTCAATTAAATGATGTCGGAGCATACATTAATCAGAATATTCCGCAGAGTTATCGCGAGGGAATAGAGATCGAAGCCGCTTTTAAATTAGGGAAGAAGATGGATTTGCAAGCAAACATTTCATTCAGTAGTAACAAACTGATTAAACATGACGAATATGTGGATAATTATGACAGCATCGCGCAATCTGTAATCCATTTCGAGAAGACGGACATTGCTTTTTCTCCGAACATAGTGAGCAGCGAGATGCTTAATTATCATCCCTCGAAAAACCTGACCATAAGCCTGATTAATAAATATGTCAGCAAGCAATATCTCGATAATACCGCGAACGAAAAGCGTAGTATCAGGGCTTATAATATTAACGATTTGCGGTTTCGATATGCTATCAAATTATCGTGTATGAAGGAGCTGGATTTTGGCTTTACGATCAACAATATTCTCAATAAAAATTATGAATCGAATGGCTGGACGTATAGTTATATAGAGGGTGGGGAGACGATCACGCAGAACAATTATTTCCCACAAGCACCCCGCAATTATTTAGGGACTATAGTTCTTAAATTTTAGGGGAGACCCATAAAAGTAAGCTTTATTCCAATAGTGAATGTACCTGAATTAAGCCTCCGATAATTTGTCGGGGGCTTTATTTTTTAATAGCGATTTTAAAATTCCAGATATAGAATCGTTAAACTATTATAAATCAGTCAAATATATCGAATAGGGAGTCTCTTTTTTGAACTCGGGAGTCTCTTTTTTGAACTCGGGAGTCCCTTTTTTGAACTCGGGAGTCTCTTTTTTGAACTCGGGAGTCTCTTTTTTGAACTCGGGAGTCCCTTTTTTGAACTCGGGAGTCTCTTTTTTGAACTCGGGAGTCTCTTTTTTGAACTCGGGAGTCTCTTTTTTGAACTCGGGAGTCCCTTTTTTGAACTCCCGATTCTCTTATT
>CAIMUP010000037.1 GCA_903844645.1 uncultured Bacteroidota bacterium | reverse complement strand
TAGAAATCTTAAAGGAGAAAACCTTTTAGGATACGTTCGATAATTTTTCATTCATAGTCTTGTGATTGCGACTTTTTGGGAGCAACAACAGGACGATGATTATAAAACTCATACGTAACGCTGGCTTTAAAGAGCCATTCATCGGGTATTAAGGGCAAAAAAACTTATAATACAATCTTTCAACCTATCTGGCGACAGACCACAATAAAATCAAACGAGATAAAAAAGCAGGAATCCGTCCACGAAATAAAAGATACCAACGGCGGCAACGGCGAGGGAAAGCAGCCATATATATTTCCTTTTCAGGAGTGCGGAAATGGATGAAAGCAGGATGGATACTTGTAGAAAAATTACCGCGATGCCGAACACTTCGGAATGCTTTTTGTTTTCATCGCGGTCGGCTTCAAAGCCCTTTGCCACGGCTTGTATCGAGTCTTTTTCATGGCTGTATCGCTTAATGTTTTTGGTGTAATAATTTATCTTGTCGGTATATTCATCTACCACGGTTTGCGATAGGTTTTCTTTTTTATTAATATCCAAATCCAGTTGCAATTTATCGCGCTGGAGTTCGTATAAATATCCCTTAATTCCCTTCGCCTGATAAAACGCCCACTGGTCGCTTGCCTTCGATTGATTCAGCAACGACTTTGTGCTGAACCCCCCGCCCTTAAAGGTAGATAGCGTCGCACAAACGGCAATCAATACCGTCGTAATAGCGAGAAATGTAGTCCATTTTTCTTTCTGTTCGGTCATTGTTTTAATAATTTGTGAGGTAGTCTCTTCATTGTTAATTCCGGTTCATGGCAGTTCATCTTTTTATCTTGTATTGGATGCCTACATTCAAGCCAATGCTGGAGAAGGGATAGGATTTTGCTGCTGCCTGTGTAGGTCCTTTTCCAGTATTATGGATGGAGGTATAGGTGGTGATATAATTGGTCTCCCGCTGGCTTGCCGAGAGGGTATTCAAGATGTCGGTACCGCCATAGGTATAGGATGTAATTTCAGAATGCTGCGGGATGAAATATTGGCTAAGGAAGGAGGCTTCGGCAAACAAAAAGATGTTGTCGTTTTGCTTGAAAGAAACCCCAAAACGAAAGTTGTAGCCTGTCGAAGAGCCTCCAGAATAGACCGTTGTAGCGTTATATGCCAAACTGGTCGTGGTATCGGTTTTGGTAATCGTTTGATTAGAAGTAATGGAGTTGCTCACGCCGATTATGAAGCCAAATTTAATGTAATATTCCACCCAACTGCCGCCGTCTCGAGCGGTATTATTCACGAACGGTAAAATCTTTCCATCGAAGGTAGAATATTTTATCATCGGACAAAAGCGAAACATGTTTCCATGGTTGGATTCATCTAAAGTGATGGATTGAGAATCGTTTAATCTCAAGTATTGAGAAGATGAATACGTGCCTCCAGATAATTGGTTAAACCCTAACTCGACGGCGAGATACGGAGTTACGAAAAAGCCCACATTTGCACCATAATTCCATCCTTTCCCAAAGGAGCCGGATATTTTTAGCGGGGCATAGGTCGTCAATGAATTCATATAGACATCGTTTGGTGCATCGGGCATCAGGTTCAGGGCATATCCCGGACTTAAATCAAAGTAAACAGACTGCGCCAAAGCATTGTAGTTAAAGGATGTTGCGATCGTAATAAGAAAAACAAACAAGATTAGGTTTAGTGTTTTCAAGGTATTGGAATTAGTATTTTAATGAATGAAAATTAGGATCGTTCGGCTCATGGATGTGTCATTAATTGCAAGGATTTTTGGAGTGTAATGTATATGTCAAAATCACTTCGGATGTACGAAAAGGATATTGGTTTAGCGCATAAAGTAGTTAAGCTATTTCGGATACTTTTGGAGCGGCGGCAAGGATTTCATCGTTAGCGAAATCAGCATACTGCTCAAAGTTTTTTACAAATGCAACGGCTAATTGATTAGCCTTTGCATCATAGGCATTCTTATCCTCCCAAGTGTTTCTTGGATTCAGCATTTCTGCCGGAACATTGGGGCAAGCCATCGGTATTTCCAAGCCAAAAACTGGGAGTGTTTCAAAATGAACATGATCAAGGTCGCCATTTAAAGCTGCTGTGATGATTGCACGGGTATAAGCCAACTTGATGCGGCTCCCGACGCCATAACTACCCCCTGACCAACCGGTATTCACCAACCAAACATTGACTTTGTTTTCCTTTAATTTCCTTCCTAAGAGTTCGGCATATTTTGTAGGATGTAATGGCAGGAATGCCTTGCCAAAGCAAGCGGAGAAAGTTGTTTGTGGTTCGGTAATTCCTATTTCTGTACCTGCAACTTTGGCGGTATAACCGGAAATGAAATGATACATCGCTTGTCCTGTATCTAATTTAGATATTGGGGGCAATACACCAAATGCGTCCGCCGTAAGAAAGAAAATATTTTTAGGAATATCACCAACAGAAGGCTCCACGGCGTTCTCGATAAAGTCTATCGGGTAGGCGACGCGAGTATTTTCGGTCTTGCTGATGTCATCATAATTAACTTTTGATGAACCTTCATAAAAATTAATATTCTCTAACAACGCCCCGAACTTAATTGCATTAAAAATTTGTGGTTCTTTTTCCTTTGTCAGGTTTACGCACTTGGCATAGCATCCACCCTCGAAGTTAAACACTGATTTATCTGACCAACCGTGCTCATCATCGCCAATCAGCCCTCGTTCAGGATCAGCAGAGAGCGTGGTTTTACCAGTTCCTGACAAGCCGAAGAAGATTGCTGTGTCGCCGCCCTTGCCAATGTTTGCAGAGCAGTGCATAGACAAAACATTCTTCTCATGGGGAAGGATGTAATTTAAAACCGAGAAGATACCTTTCTTAATTTCGCCAGTGTATGCAGTGCCTCCTATGAGAATAACCTTCTTGGTAAAGTTAATAATGGCAAAGTTTTTACTCCGAGTCCCGTCAACATCTGGTACGGCATGGTAACCAGGTGCTGCAATGATTGTCCAATCAGGAACTTGTGTTTGAATTTCGTCATCTGTAGGACGAAGGAACAAATTATTGGCAAAAAGATTTTGCCAGGGTGCTTCGGTAATCACTCGGATATTAAGACGGTGAGCGGAATCTGCACAAGCATAAGAATCGCGAACATAAACATCTTTGCCCATGAAGTAAGCACAAACCCGATCATAGATTCTATCAAATTTTTCGGGTGTAAACTTGATGTTGATGTCTCCCCACCACACGCTATTCTCTGTCTTTTCATCACAGACAATGAACTTATCTTTCGGGGAGCGACCAGTGAACTGACCTGTATCTACGGCGAGCGCACCAGTTTCGGTTAGTAATCCTTGTTCGAGAATTATTGTTTGTTCGACTAATTCGGAGGGGCTTAAATTCCAGTAAGCATTAGCTACATTCCTTAACCCGATATCGGCTATCGAAGCCGATTCAGATTTGTTTCCATATTCATTCATGTTGTTACTTTATTTTGGTTATTTAGGGGGTACTTAATTTGTGAAGCCTTGCAAAATAATAAAAAATTTCGGAAACCAACAAATACACCCGTCAGAATTTATTTTTTGTGGAGGCAAATACTCTTTTCATAGATGCGAACGGACTTAAAATCCTTCATCGTTTCTTTGAGTCCGTCTATAAAACGGACAAACTGTGTGGCATAGAGTTCCTCGAGTTTCATACAATAATCTATTTCGCCTTCTCTGCCCCAATGGACTTCCTCAACGCCGATTTTTGTCATCTCAAAGTGTTCAAAGGAGTTTTTGTAATCTAAAAATTTGGCTCGTGCTTTTCCATCAATGCCTGCGTGGGTGCTGAAAAAGGAAACAATAAGATTATAAACCACCGGAGAAACGCTGTCTTTGGGGGATTCAGATTTATATTGAACTTGATTGATGCCGGAGTTAGGACTTCGCTTGGTAGCGGAGCAACCGAAAAACAGTAAGAGGAGGGAAAGTGTGCAGAGGTAGCGAGTATTCATCGGATATATAATAGAAGGAGCACAAAGGTACGGAATCTTTTTGCAGATATTGTATGAATGTGTACTTTTGCGGCTTATAAAACACCAAAATATCTATGAAGATACTTATTTATTCCTTCGTTTTTCTTGCTGTTGTGGGCTTGATGGGGGCTTGCAACTCGGCTGACAAGCCTAAAACTGCCGATGAGAAACCAGTTACTGCCGAGAACCTGTTCAACAACCAGCCTTCCATTCAGCGGGACCCGAAAGATACCGCGAAAGTGCCGGACATGCCCAAAGAAAACCCCTTTGCGAATACCAAATTCGAGTTGAAGGTAACACCAAACGCCGATAATTCGTGGGGATACGCTATCTGGAGGGAGGGTGATGACCACGCCTATATTATTCAGCCACACAAGCCGGGGGTAAGCGGCATTCGCGGTTTCAATACGAAGGAACAGGCTACGAAGGCTGGCAATTTTGTGATTCATAAGATAAGACAAAACACCGGAATGCCCCGTGTTACGCCGCAGGAGCTGGACAGCCTCGGGGTATTAAACTAAAATTAAAAAAGATAGCACTATGTCCATCACTCTTTCTTCTGCCGTTGCGATTTTATTAATATCCCTTACTATGATTCTTTCTAACGGCTGCAAGCAAGGGGGATGCACGGATAAGGCTGCTATTAATTATAGCAACATTGCCGATAAGGACGATGGGAGCTGTATCTATTGTACGCCGACCGTGGTGATGGTGGATTCTGTTTACGATGAAGTTCGCGATGGCAACTATGCCAGTGGTACGAATCCTTTCTGGAATCATTATCCTTTCGCGGTGCAGTTCTACTCTGCCTTCGTAAAGTACAACAGTGCCCAATGTGGCAGCACCCATTGTACGATTTCGGCGATGGTGTATAATCTGATTAATAAGACTGTTACCTTCAGTGGGAAATTCACGATGACCCCCAGTGGCAGAAGCACCACCATTACCAATATCTCGGTACCGCCTGGCGACAGTCTGAACCTCGGCATACTTTTTTCCACCCCCTCGACTACGGCTTGCGGTCCGCCATCAGTAAGTATGGGGATGATAGGAACCATTACTTATAAATAATTAAAAGTTACCACGATGCTAACTACCAAAGTTTCCGTTTTCCTGATTTTACTCACGTCGCTAACTATCGTTTGCTCCATCGGCTGTAAGCAGGGGGGATGCACGGATAAGGCTGCTATTAATTATAGCAACACTGCCGATAAGGACGATGGCAGTTGCCTGTATTGCAAGACAACGATTGCAAAGGGCGATAGCTTTTCTGTAACAATGAAAGACAACAATTCAGTCGGTGGGCAATATATGGTTGATGTTATTAAATATACTTTCACTAATTACTCCACAAACTATAATAGCAAACGATGTGGAACAGATTCGTGTAAGACTATGTTGACAATCCAGAATTTAGTGAATTGGACAACTTGTTTTTCTTATAATATCCAATATTTATCTCCAGCTTTAGATACCATGCATTATCATATTAATATTCCACCCTATCAATCTGTTGATTTAGGCGTAATGGTATCGAATCCAACCATCACCAGTTGCGGAATCCCTCATGCAATTATTTATTTAGAGGGGCAATTCCTTTACTATTAACCAATAATTAAATTAAATACCATGAAGCCTACTATCCTTCCTTCCGTTTTCCTGATTTTACTCACGTCGCTAACTATCGTTTGCTCCATCGGCTGCCGACAGAAGGGATGCACCGATGCCCATGCGCTGAATTACGATGTTACTGCCGATAAGGACGATGGCAGTTGCGAGTATTGCCAAACAACCATCGTGAAGGGGGACACGGCTTCGTTCTTTATTGGCGAAACGAACAATCAAAGTCCCTACTATGGGCAGCAAGTGGCGCGGGTACTGCTGACCAATTACTCGGTTCATTATAATTATAAGACGTGTGGGTCAGACTCCTGCCAGGTGTTTATGGAATGGTTTAATTTAGTGAATCAGACGATAGAGTTTGATTGCCAGATGAACGTCTATAGCCCCATCTCTTACAGTGGAAGGAAGCATATTTATATTCCGCCTTTAAGAGTTCGGGATTATGGTGAAATCAATGCCATCGCCTCGACAGGGAGTTGCGGCATTCCGCAAGGAAATATTTATCCCTTCGGAACGATTCTTTACCATTAAACATTCATTAAATTAATTACCATGAAGCCTACCATCCTTCCTTCCGTTTTCCTGATTTTACTCACATCGCTGACTATCGTTTGCTCCATCGGGTGTAAGCAAGGGGGATGCACGGATAAGAGTGCCTTGAATTATAACATCGCTGCGGATGCGGATGATGGGACTTGTGTGTATTCCAAGGAGAATCTGACCAAAGGAGACTCGGTACAGGGGCTTTTAAAAGATTTCAATCCCACCAGCCCACATTATGGGCATCTTGTTGTCGAATTGACATTTATCAATTACTTAGTAACTCATAATAGCGCATTATGCGATACAGAATCGTGTATCACTAATTTGAAATTAAAAAACCTTGAAAGCGAGACTATCGTGTTTAACGGAGTATTTACTATAACTAACCCGACCATGGATACCACTATTTACAATATTAATATTCCTCCCCATGGGTTCACTATTATTAATGGGCTATTCGCTCGTCAAGGTAGGTTGTATATTAGCCAACCTTACGCAAATTATAGCCTTGTAGGATACATTGCTTACCGTTAAACAATTATTTAATTAAATACCATGAAGCACCCTACCATTCCTTCCATTCTCCTAATTTTACTAATATCCCTAATCACCATTATTTCCAATAGTTGCAAGCAGGAGGGATGCACCGACAAAGCTGCGATTAATTATAGCACCATTGCCGATAAGGATGATGGGACCTGTATGTATTGCAAAACAACAATCACGAAGTGCGACACGGCTTCCATTTTTTTATTCGATTATAATTCTGGCAGTATGTACTATATGCAGAATGTCGCGAGGGGTTTTTTAACGACTTACCATGTCAAGTATAATTATCCAACCTGCGGCACCGACTCTTGCCAGTTTTTTTTAACAATTCAGAATTTAATTAATAAGGACATAGACTGTGTTACCGATATTAGGCTATATAGCGTAGTAGGCTTTTCGGTTTTAACTCATCTTAAGATTCCAGCGAATGGCACAATTGATTATGGAGAGTTTGGTTCAATGGCTTCCCCAACTGATTGCGGTATTCCCGGAGGAGAATTCCATACTTACGATCTTATCTTCTACCATTAACCAAAACCGCTCCTTCCCTGTGAAACCCCTGCTGACCTTCCTTGTGATGAATCTTTTATTCCCCACTCTATATATAATAGGAGTGGAAAAAGGGAAAAAGATAGCACATCGCTAACTAACGTTAGCTCGAAAAACCCGTTTTTCGGCATACCTTGGACTAACGCTCTGCACAAAAACGCGTTTTTCGGCATACCTGTAACTAACGCTCTGCACAAAAACACGTTTTTCGGCATACCTGTAACTAACGCCCTGCACAAAAACACGTTTTTATGAATAGTGGGTAAACCACCTGACTGGTTCGCGAGCATCCTGACAGGCAATCGCCCTTTCGCGATTTCCTGTAAGGTTGTAATTTTTATACCTGGTCAAAGAGAAGCAAAAGGCAAGCAGCGCAAAGGTTTTCAAGTTTAATAAGTACATGGCGAGAGATGTTTTTAAGAGATAGTTTAGATGAACGTATAGATTACATAGAGGCTATATTTTTTGTTTACGCCGACAAAGTTACGAAATTAAAACAATATGAACAAAATTTTTGAGAAAAAAAGTTTTCAACAATCTTCTCTTTTCCCACAGTGAATCTCTGGGTAACCCCAGTGTACCTCTGTGTAATTTTTCCCTCCCTTCTTAATCTGATAATATTATCTTGTCGAACCAAGGGAGTTATTTGGCATTAAAAAGGGGGTTTGAGAATTTTATTTTCGAGGGGCTTCAACGTTCCAAGAGCGGCGTAAAATCCGTCAAGAGCGGTGTTTTATTTCGTGAGAGCGGTGTTTTATTTGAGAAAAAGGGGGTAAAAAGTGATGAGTCTGCCAAATTGGCAGACATGAGAAATGGGAAAATGGCTTTAAACGCATTTTAGGGCTAAATCGGTGTTTTGGGATTTATTGATTTTGGGATAAAAAGGGGCATTATGGGGGTAAAATCGAAAATCGGGGGTGTTCAACGCTCCAAGAGGGACGTAAAATCTGCCAAGAGCGGCGTACTTTCCGCCAAGAGATTGCTGAAAGGTGCGTGGTTATTGGGTTTTTACAAAGTTGTCAAAACTTTGAACGAAAAGTATTCCTGATTTTTTGGGCATGAAAAAACCCCCTCAATACCGTATTGAGGAGGTTTTTTCGGGAATAAAAACAGGGTTTTATTTTATTTGAATCCTTCGATTACCTCGCGGATATAATGCAACGCATTCCCTTCTGCCATCAGCATCGCGATGAAATAAATAATTAATGCAAACGGTAATAAAAGCGTGAATCGGAGGTGAGTCCGTTCATGATTTACGTGCATGAAGATGCCTACAATAAAGTATGCCTTCACGATGGTTAAGGAAATGAAGATGATCTTCAGAATCTCGTGATCAATCTTCGTAAATGCGATCCCAATCTCGCCAATGGTGATGAAAAGCATGATCCAAAATGTTTTCCAGATCAGTTTCCGCATGGCTCTGCCACCGTCGTTCGTTCCGTGAGAATTGTCTTGGATGGAGGCTGTGTTTTCTTGTGTCATATTATTACTATTTATTATTGAATTTTGTTTTATTAAATAAGATAGAAAAAGGTGAAGACGAATACCCACACCAAATCTACAAAGTGCCAGTATAATCCTACCTTCTCGACGAGTTCATAGTCCTTTTTCTTATCATTAAATCCTTGTGCCACGAGGGTAAATACTACGGTGTTAATCACTACCCCGCTGAATACGTGGAAGCCGTGAAAACCGGTGATAAAAAAGAAGAAATCGCCGAATAAGGGGTTGCCATATTCGTTGATGGAGAGGTTTGCGCCATGAATTAATTTGCCGTTGATCATCTTTCCTTCCTCGGTGCCGGTAATGAAGTGGAACCACTCCCATGCTTGCGACCCGACGAACATCAGTCCTCCGATAATGGTGAGGAATAACCATATCATGACTTCTTTTTTCGAGTTCCTGTGTCCTGCTTCTACTGCCAGTACCATCGTTACGGAGGACATGATGAGGATAAAGGTCATCAACCCGACATACGCCAGTTTAATCTCTCCGTGATAGAACGGGAAGTGATGGAATACATCTCCCGGGACGGGCCAATGTCCCTCGAACTTGTGGCGAAGGGTGCCGTAAGCAATTAATAAAGTGGAGAACGTGAAGGCATCTGAGAGGAGGAATATCCACATGTAGAGCTTGCCCCATGATACGTTGTAAGGGGATTCTCCGCCGCCCCAGTAACCGGTTTTTGTTTCGTGTATTGCTGCTGTATTTGACATATATTGTTTGGAATTAGGAATTAAAGATTTTATTTAAGGCTGCAAAGCAAAGAAAATTTTTGGAATTAACGAACATAGAGCAAGAAAAAGAAAAGATATATCCATAATCCCGTCAGGAAATGCCAGTAGATGGCACAATTTTGCAAGCCCTGACAGTGGGTCGAGGAGTAAACTTTCTTGGTGGCGTTGAATAAGACTACTAATAAGGCTATCAGCCCTCCTATTAAATGGGCAACGTGTAAACCGGTGATGACATACATAAAAGACCCGGCAGGATTGGACTGTGCGCCGCCGAAGACTATCCCTTGGGAATATAATTTGCTCCAGGCGAAGTATTGACATATTAAAAAGCCGAAGCCGAGTACTGTAGTAATAAAGGATGCTTGCAATACTGCGGCACTGTTGTTTGCTTTTGCGGCTTTGTATGCCCACTGGATGGTGATGCTGCTGATTACAATCATCGTGGTACTGACCCAAAACAGTTTTGGTAATTCAAATAGCAACCAATTGCCTTCTGCTTGGCGGACGAGGTATGCACTGGTCATTCCGGCAAAGAGCATGACCATACTTCCCATCGCGATAAGGAGGAGGAGCTTGGTGGAGGGCATTCTTTGATATTCTGTTTCGGGGGCTACTACTTTTAATTCCATGATCTTATTTATTATTTATGAACTTTCATTAATTTATACCTTATCCAGGAACATGGCTATCTGCACCACGGGGAGGTAGATGAAGGATGCAAACATTAAGGCTCGTGCTGCTTCGATGGTGAGGGTTTGATAGAGTTTGATTGCCTTCAGCATAAAGAAAACTCCTGCCGCGATAATCACGATGGAGGAGATGCTGCCTGTGATATTGAAGAAGAAGGGCAATAGGCTCAATGGTATTAAACTAATGGTATATACTAATGCTTGAAATGCGGATGCTTTATTTCTGCCACCTGGGGATGGAAGCATTTTGAAGCCTGCCTTTTTGTAATCATCATCCAATACCCAGGCGATAGCCCAGAAGTGTGGGAATTGCCAGATGAATTGGATGGCGAAAACAACGAAGGCGATCATGTCTAACTTGCCGGTGGCGGCAACGTATCCGAGCATTGGGGGGATGGCTCCGGGGAAGGCTCCGACGAAGACGGCGAAGGGTGTGTGTTTCTTGAGCGGGGTATAAATTAAGGTGTAGGATAGCAATGCAATTAACCCTAATATGCCGCAAAGGATGTTGATAAAATAAGTGAGGAGGAAAACGCCGACTATGCCCATTATTAAGGAAAAAATCATTGCTTCGGGGACGTCCATCCGGTTGTCGGGGAGGGGGCGTTTCTGGGTGCGGGTCATTAGTTTGTCGAGATCTTTTTCGATGATTTGATTGAAGGCGTTGGAGGAGCCTGTGACCATGAATCCTCCTAATACGAGCATCGTTAATTTCATCCAATCTATAGGTCCGGTGGTGCCTAAAAGGAACATGGCGGTAGCGGAGAAGACGACGAGGAAGGAGAGGCGGAATTTGATGAGCTGGACATAGTCTTTCATCTTGGATGATGTGGCTTCTATCTCGAGGGCTTGGCTTTCGGCTTCTTTATTAGCTATCATTGGGAGTTTCAGGACTTGCATTGAGGGGGCGAAAATAAGAAAATTATAGTGAAAAGTGAAAAGTGGGGGTGGGAACCTCCTGACAGGAAATCGGGAAGGGGCGATTCCGTGTCAGGATGCTTGGGTTATTATTTTAAAAGTTCCTCCCTACACGACTTATGTTATTTCACCGACTCCATTACTCGAAAACCCCATTCCCCGTCTAAAATATCAAATACAGAGCCTGAAAACTCCTATTTAATGCCCCGAAAATCCCGCCAATCACCGATAAAAACATGGCTGGGAACGATAAAAACATGGAAACCTTTGACCAACGCATGGAAACCTTTGATGAAAACATGGAAGCCTTTGACCAAAACATGGCTGCCATCAGGCATAACATGGAAACTTCTGCCCCGACCACGGAAACCTCCTCGAAAAACCCGCCAATCAACGATATTTATGCCGCTGCCAACGATATTTATCCCGCTGGGAACGATATTTATCCCGCTGCCAGCCATATTTATCCCGCTGGGAACGATATTTATCCCGCTGCCAGCGACATTTATCCCGCTGTTTTCAATAGACATCTTGCATAATTCAGTCCCTACCGGACTTTTGTGCAAATATAATAGGGTAATTCTACAAGAGGTCTGGTGGATAATTAAATTATTTTGCCATCATCCTTTTATGATAGCGACCTTCTTGAGGAGCAGCAAGAAGATGATGAGGAAGTTTAAGGTTTAAAGTTTAAGGTTGTGGAATATCCAAAACCTTAAACCTTAAACCAGTTGCTTAGGCTCTGGACCTGTGTTTCTTCCACAGACCTTTGTTATACTTTCTTCGTACCGAACGTTGATAATACAGTACAAAATGCAAGATCGCTAAATTGGCGATCGCGTAGCTTACGATAAGAATCGTTGAGAATGAACTTTCCATAATTTTTTTCTTTTAATGGGTTAAACAATTTCTTTTAATTAAGTTTGGTTGTTTGTTGATGATAATTTTTATTGGATTGTATAAGGACAAAGAATCCCTATGTAACCAGGCTTTCAGACCCGATCATGCAGTGCGTAAGATGTGGTATAATGCAGTATTCATCGCCTTCGACAGCCATCGAATACCACCCACACAGATACCCGAAAGTATCTTAGAAAATGGATATTAGGCGCCTAAATTTCCAGTTCCGTCAGCCAGATCAAGAGTTGTCTTTTCATTTTTTTAATGATTTGATTTATTAGTTTTTAAGAGTGTTTAATTTTCAGATCAGAACCCTACCGATGATGATGATTGTTCTTGTGAAAGTAATCAAAGTAATACAGAAACCCAAGCGACAAGCCCGTTCTCATCAAATGCAAAGGATTATATTCCGTATTCTGCGGCATCCTCTGCGTTTGATCAAACAAAGGATAATAAGCCCTTGCCCCGATATTAATCATGATAGATTTAGTCGCCTTACAATCGAACCCGAAGCCGGCAATACCATCCACATTACTATCATTAAATCGCAAGGCAGGAGCCACAGTACCCGGAACAACAGTCCTGTTCAGCGTAATCCAATAACCCATCCCGATCTCTCCATACAAACCCGCATCCTCACTACGAGAGTGAAACAAAACAGGCAGTTCAAGCGACTGGATAGAATAATCAACCTGCGACGATTCCACATTCTTCATCGTGTAATGGAATTGATCCGACAGGTAGAGAAGCTCGACAGAAAAAGAGTTTTTACTGTGCGAATAATAGCTACGAAGATTGTAGCAGAAGTTGTAATTCAGCCCGAAGCTGGTGTTAATGGAAGAAGTAAGAGACATACCCGGTATCGGGGTATTCTCCCTAAAGCATACACTCGTTTGAGGAACCGTCTTGAACCCCAAACTCCACTCCTGCGCTGAAACAAGGCAGGGAAATAACAATAAGATAAGTACAAATGTTTTCATTTTTAGATGGATTGGTTGATAATATAGTTGATAGATATTTTAATTAACAATAAGCCGTTGGGTACTGACTTTGTTATTCACAAAACCAGTGATGAAATAAACACCCTTGCCGATTCTTTTTTCGGTATTTAATTGATAAACCGTAGCACCCTTGTGGTTCACTTCAAAGGTCTCTTGCTGGATAATTCTACCCATCAAATCCTTGACAATAAACACCACCTTCTCTCCGGTTTTCTCCCCGGTAATGGTAATATAAACCACATTGTTTTGAGCAGGATTCGGGAAGATAATAAAGTTCGACCCCATCGTAGCATCCGTAACCTCGACGGGTACACGGGCATAAACGGTATTCGTACCATCATTATCGGTTTGAACTAAACGGTAGTACGAAATTCCTTTGATAGGACTCGGATCAATAAAAGAATACTCCTTAAAAGCATTGCTGTTACCCGCTCCATTAATCTTGCCGACAGGTTCAAAAGAATTACCATCCAGAGCTCGCTCTAAGGTGAAGTAATTGTTATTAACCTCCGATGCGGTTACCCAATTCGCCTTCACAGAATTTTCGGCAGCGATATACGAGGCATCAAAACTGATCAATTGAATAGGAACAGTAACCGGTGCAAAACACCAGCCCGGCGTACCTGAAGGACCTGTAAGACTTCCAAGATAAATGCCGCCACCACTGCCACAAACGCTCGAACTACCACTGGTAGTAACATTGCCCGTTACCTTGATATAACCATTAACAGTGATGGTGGATGCCGAACTGACGGTAAGATTTCCCGTAACATACAGTGTATCGCTTGCCGGAATCAACATGGTGCTGCCCCCTGTAACCACTAAATTCCCTATTACGGTGAAGCGGCTGGTAGCTCCGGTGAGGTTTACAGCACCTCAACCAGAGATGGTCAAGGTCCCGCTACATGCCGTATCGGTAACTTTGTTTTTGATGTTCGCTATACCAGAGAAATTGCAAGTAGGAGAACAGGTAACCCCGACACATAGGGGCGAACCCGAGGCATTAGAAGACCAAATGTGCGATCGTACACCGCTCCATTCTCCATCAGCACCAGAATAAATGGCTGCTCCATTAACATTGATACATAGAGCCGTGAGAACTGTGAAGATAATTTTTGTTAGCGATTTCATTACAATTGTGGGGTGATTTTTAAGATTGTTCAAGGTACTTTTTAAGATCATATTCGGGTAAACAACCATCCGACCATAATGGCGGTGAATATTACCAGATAAACGATAATTAGGTATGCCGATCCTTCCAAATGGGTCAGGTGGTCAATACGCGTGGCGAGATTTTGTAGTGCTTTACTCATAATTTTTTGGATTGATTAATGTAAATTTTTTAATTGATTGGGACGCTTATTACGGATGAGAAAAATAAAAGGTTACAAAAGTTCCGACCGAAATCTTTTAGCAGGATGAATTTGAACCGCCAAAATATCCGTCAGAGGCGATTTTATTCCCATGAAAAGTTTTGCTCACCCCGTGAGATGTGTGTCTCACCCCGTGAGATGTGAGTCCCATCCCTTGAGATGTGTGTCCCACCCCGTGAGATGTGCGTCTCACCCCGTGAGATGTATGTCCCACCCCGTGAGATGTGCGGTTAAAAAGAATGATTCCTCGTCTTAAAATTCCCAAAATCCCAAATTTCTGTATCTTTGCCCCATGAAACAATACATCGAATTGCTTGACCATGTCATCAAGAATGGCATCGAAAAATCGGATAGAACCGGCACCGGAACCATCAGCGTTTTTGGCTATCAAATGCGGTTTAATCTCGAAGAAGGCTTCCCATTAATGACCACCAAGAAGCTCCATACCAAGTCCATCATCCACGAATTATTGTGGTTCTTAAATGGCGATACTAATATCAAATACCTGAATGAACATGGCGTAAAGATTTGGAACGAATGGGCGGATGAAGCAGGCAATCTCGGACCGGTTTACGGGCATCAATGGCGCAGTTGGGACACTGCCGATGGTAAATCTGTGGATCAGATTTCGGAATTGATTAATCAAATAAAAAACAATCCCAACTCGCGCCGCCTCTTGGTGAATGCCTGGAATGTTGGGGAAATCGGGAAGATGGCATTGCCGCCATGCCATATTTTATTCCAGTTTTATGTAGCCAACGGGAAGCTCTCCTGCCAGCTTTATCAGCGCAGTGCCGATATTTTTCTCGGAGTGCCCTTTAATATAGCATCATACGCCCTTTTCACGATGATGATAGCCCAAGTTTGCAATCTCCAAGTCGGCGAATTCATCCATACCTTCGGCGATGCCCATATTTATTTGAATCATCTGGACCAAGTGAAATTACAAATGAGCCGCACCCCAAAGCCCTTGCCTACGATGAAAATAAATGCTGATGTAAAGAATATCTTTGACTTCAAATTTGAAGATTTTGAAGTAATGAATTATGACCCCTATCCGAGTATCAAAGCACCTATTGCTGTATAATTTATCATGACCATTTCCCTCATTGTAGCCATCGCGAAAAACCATGTCATCGGGAAGAATAACCAATTGATTTGGCACCTCCCCGCCGACTTAAAATATTTCAAAACCATGACCCTCGGGCATACCGTAGTGATGGGTCGGAAGACTTATGACTCGATGGGCAAACCATTGCCCGGGCGGCAGAATGTTGTCATCACTCGCCAACAAAACTTCCAAGCCGAAGGGGTCATCATAGAGCCATCTTTGGAAAGTGCTTTGAGCAATTTGAAGGAGGATGAAGTATTCATCATCGGCGGTGGCGAAATCTTTAAACAAGCCATCGCTTTGGTGGATAAAATGTACGTTACCGAAATCAATGAAACCTTCGACGGCGATGTATATTTCCCTGCCATCAATCACGATGAATGGGAGCTGACCGATGCCCGCCCCTTTGCCAAAGATGAGAAGAATAAATACGATTATTCCTTCAATCTCTATGAAAGGAAGAATCGCTGATATTTTGTTTTAACGAAAGAATCCCTATTTTTGCGCCCTAATTAAAATTATAAATACTATGATGACTTCATTTTGGCATTTTATTGCAAGCTGCTTCGAGAAGCTGTTTGCTGTCATGGATAAATTGGCTATGTTCCCGAATCAAACATTTTTGGTGCTTGGTTTTATCGGGTCTATCGGCTGGATTGTGTATCAATACCAGCACAACCACGAAGAAAAGGGAAAGGTGTAAGCCTGATTCTTTTAAAGCAAAAGCCGCGAATTCCAAGAATTGAAATTATTAATTCGTGGAATTTGTGGCTTTCTTTTTACATCAAATCGTTGCCAATATCTTTGCGGTAATATTTCCCATCATAGGCTATCAGGGCGGCATTTTTGTAGGATTGTTCGGCAGCCTCGGCAATTGTTTTTCCGAACGATGTTACAGCGATTACCCTCCCTCCCGAAGTTTTTATATCGTCAGCATCTTTTGCATTGAAAGTGCCGGCATGGAAGATAAGGCTGCCGTTGGTTTTGTCTAATCCGGTAATTATTTTTCCTTTGGCATAATCTCCCGGATAGCCACCCGAAACAAGCATTACGGTTACTGCAGTTCGGTCATCGGTTTCGATAGAAGTATCTTTCAATGTTCCATTTGCGACGGCGAGAAAAAGGGCTGCCAAATCGGTTTTTATTCTTGGAATTACCACCTCTGTTTCGGGGTCGCCCATGCGGACATTATATTCTATTACGAAGGGGTCTCCGCCAACATTCATCAAGCCGATAAAGACGAATCCTTTATAATTAATTCCTGCGTTCCTTAATCCATTAATGGTAGGGATGATGATGCGTTCTTCCACCTTTTGCATGAACGATTCATCGGCAAAAGGAACAGGAGAAACGGCTCCCATTCCGCCAGTATTTAAGCCTGTGTCGCCGTCGCCAATGCGTTTATAATCTTTGGCGCAAGGGAGGATTTTATAAGTCGCTCCATCGGTCAGGACGAAGGTGGATAATTCGATGCCGTCCAAAAATTCTTCAATCACTACCTTGCTGCTCGCGGTGCCGAATTTCGCTCCGGCAAGCATCTCGGTCAGTTCTTTTTTGGCTTCCGAAATTTCATTACATATCAACACTCCTTTGCCTGCCGCCAGTCCATCGGCTTTGAGGACGATAGGCGTTTTTTGTGTATCCAAATATGCCAAACCCTCCTTCAAAGTATCCAAAGTAAAACTCGCATAAGCGGCAGTGGGGATGTTATTATCCACCATGAATTGCTTGGCAAATTCCTTACTCCCTTCCAGTTGCGCACCGTCCTTTTTAGGACCGATGACGGGGATTGCTTTCAGGTAATTATCATTCAAAAAGAAATCGTGGATACCGGCTACCAAGGGGTCTTCAGGACCGACGACGACGAGTTCGATTTCATTCGCTATGACAAATGTTTTGATAGCCTCGAAATCATTCACCGAAATCGGCACATTTATTCCGCAAAGCGATGTACCTGCATTGCCCGGGGCAATAAAAAGGGAATTACAAAGGGGGCTTTGGGCGATTTTCCAGGCAAAAGTATGCTCTCTGCCGCCGGAACCAAGGATTAGGATATTCATAGTATAAGTAATTATGTTTAATAAGGCGGCAAAACTAATTGTTTCCTCGATACTATTTGTTACCATTATTAGTCTTGTTACCATTATTAGTCGCAGTTATTAAATTCCATTCGTGTTAATTCTTCTCCTATTCTATAAAATTATGGAAAAAGGGGCTACGACTGGGGCACTTTGAGGAGTAATTACTGCCGTTGGAGGAGGAATTACTGCCGTTGGAGGAGGAATTATTGTCGTTGGAGGAGGAATTACTGCCGTTGGAGGAGGAATTATTGTCGTTGGAGGAGCAATTACTGCCATTGGAGGAATAATTACTGCACTTGTGAAGTTCTAAACAGTTAGCCAAGCCTCGAAAAGGACATTTTATAGTAGAATTAATCAAATAAATTTTTTTCCTCCAACTATTATTTCTACTTTTGTCGCCGAAACAAAACTACTGCCCCGCAAAACTATACTACAATGCTTAAAAAATTACTAAAATATTTCCTGATTCTTGCCGCCCTATGCGCCGGAATTTATTGCTACCTGATACTTTTTCCGCAGGTGCTTTTTAAAAATAAAGTGGACTACCGGAATTTCAGCATTTATTCCAATAATGCCATTGATAAGAACATTAATTGGATTTTGGATAACTGCATCGTTCAATTAAAAACCAGCGAAATTTATGACTCCACCGTGCATCAAAAAATATTCTTTATTGACGACTCCTTTTATTATCAAATGACCAAATCATTCAGCAAAGAACGGTGCGGGTATCACGAATTTTTGGTGAATAATTCCATGGTCGTCCCCAAGGTGGATGTTCGGAATAATACCATCACCTTTCTCGATGGGAAAGCGCGGAACTTGGCGCAAACCATGATACACGAAACCATTCATTCCATGCAGGAAAAGAAGCTCGGATTCTGGAAAGTTATCGAGCAGCCTGAATGGAAGATTGAAGGGTATGCTTTTTACATCGCGAAGAATAATTTAATCATCAATAACGGACATATCAGCTATAAATATGTGCGGCATAATCTGGAGGATTTGAGTAACCACTCTATGCGGAAACATTATTGGATGTACGGCGTATTGACAGGGTATTTATTGAATGAAAAGCACCTCACCTTCGAGCAATTCATGGCGGATGACGTGCAAGAAACAGCCACCGTGAATGAAGTTGTGAATTGGTATTTTAATTCCTCACGGCAAGAATTAATAAGTATGCTTTAGGGTATTTTCACTCGTCTTTTCATTTCCCTGTTTTAAGTAATTTTGTGGCTTCATTCTAAAAAATATATGGATATAAATTCAAATCGTTTAATAGAAGCTGCCGTTACTGAATTCGGGCAATTGCCAGGCATCGGTAGAAAGACCGCCTTGCGTTTTGTTCTTTATTTATTAAAGCAAAAACCAGAAGATGTCGAGCAGTTTGGCAGCACCTTTATTCGGCTTCGGAATGAAATAAAATATTGTATCAATTGCAACAATATCTCCGAGAAACATCTCTGCGAAATATGTTCCAATACAAAACGCGACCGTACCGTGGTCTGCGTGGTGGAAGACATTCGCGATGTATTCGCCATCGAAAACACCAACCAATTTAACGGCGTGTATCATGTGCTTGGTGGTATCATCAATCCTATGGAAGGCATCGGTCCGAAAGATATTAATGTGGAGAATCTCGTTGTCCGCGTTGGGCAGGATGAAATTAAAGAAATAATCATGGCATTAAGCGCGACGATGGAAGGTGATACCACCGTATTTTATATTTTCAAACGGCTGAAAGACTTTGATATTAAGTTCACCACTATTGCCCGCGGCGTATCGGTTGGCGATGATTTGGAATATGCCGATGAAGTAACCTTAGGGCGTTCTATTTTACACCGTATTCCGTACGAAAATACGTTGGTAAAATAAGTCCCGTGCAAGTTAATCTCTTTATTTTCGTTCCTTAAATCTTAATCGTAAAAGTAAAAAATGGATTTAAGTATCATCATCGTAAATTATAATGTCAAGTATTTCTTAGAGCAAGCCTTGCATGCTGTTATCAAGGCTTCTGCGAATATAGATGCCGAATTATTTGTCGTGGATAATAACTCTGTGGATGGTTCATTAGAAATGGTTCGTGCCAAATTCCCTTCGGTGAAGATCATTGAAAACAAAGACAACAAAGGATTCTCCAAGGCAAACAATCAAGCTATAAAGGTTGCTGCGGGGAAGTATATTTTATTATTAAACCCCGATACGGTGGTGGAGGAAGATACCTTTGAGAAAGTCGTTTCTTTTATGAACACGCATCCTGATGCTGGCGGGTTAGGCGTGAAGATGATTGATGGCAAAGGGAGCTTTCTCCCGGAATCGAAACGCGGATTGCCCACGCCCTCTGCGGCATTCTTCAAGATATTCGGGTTGTCGACACTGTTTCCGAACTCTCCGCTCTTCGGCAGGTATCATTTGGGATACTTGGATAAGGACAAGACCCACGAGATAGAAGTATTGAGCGGTGCTTTTATGCTGCTGCGCAAGGAAGTGCTGGATAAGATCGGGTTGCTCGACGAAGATTTCTTTATGTACGGCGAAGACATAGACTTATCTTACCGAATTATCAAGGGAGGATATAAAAATTACTACTTCCCGGACACCCGCATCATTCATTACAAAGGTGAGAGCACCAAGAAAAGCAGCGTGAACTACGTCTTCGTATTTTATAATGCCATGATTATTTTCGCGAAGAAGCACTTCTCTCAAAAGAACGCCAAACTCTTCACGTTGCTCATCAATGTCGCGATTTATTTACGGGCTGCTGTGGCGATAACGGTTCGGTTTATCAAGATGATATTCCTCCCTGCCGCCGATTTCGTTTTATTATGGGGCGGCATGTATGTCCTGAAGAATTATTGGCAGAACAATGTCAAGGAAAGCGACGGATTACGGTTTCCGCATGAGTTCATAATCTATGTCGTGCCGCTCTACGTCATTATTTGGATTGGGTCCATCTATTTAAGCGGTGGTTACGACCGCCCCATCAGGCTCTCCAAAATTATCCGCGGTATCTTTTCCGGCACCATCTTTATCTTGGTCGTCTATGCCCTTTTGCCAGAGAGTTATCGGTTCTCCAGAGCCTTGATTCTGCTCGGAAGTTTCTGGGCGAGCGTCTCAATAGTCGGCATTCGGATGTTCCTGAATATTTTTAAAATCAAAAACTTCATCCTCAATACCAACGATAAGAAAAGGGTGCTGATCGTAGGCGAATTGGAGGAGGGCAAACGCGTATTAACCCTCTTAAACCTGGGCGAGAGCAACACCAACTTCATCGGCTTCGTGATGCCGGACAGTTCCCCGAATGCCGCAACGGAGGACACCAAAAACTATCTTGGCAACATCAGCCAATTGAACGAAATGGTGATGATATACGGCATCCGCGAGCTGATATTCTGCGCCAAGAACATCCCCGTACAACAAATTATCAACCAAATGTCCCAAATAAACAGGGGCGAAATAGAATATAAAATCGCCCCGCCCGAGAGCCTCTACATCATCGGGAGCAACTCGGTGAACAATCCCGGAGATCTGTACATCATAGACATTAACGCCATCACCAAACCCGTCAACAGAAGGAACAAAAAACTGTTCGACATTGCCGCCGCCTTCGCCATACTATCCCTCTTTCCAATCCTGATCTTCATCGTCAAAAAACCATTCGGGATGCTCCGAAATATCGTCAGCGTATTAATCGGCAAGCGCAGCTGGATAGGATATATCCCATTAAAAACCGAGGCGACGACGACCGCAGCATTACCTATTATCAAGCGAGGAATATTATCGCCGATGGATGCCATCAAAGCATACAAGCCCGATGACCAGGCGATCGAAAAACTGAATCTGCTGTACGCGAAAGACTACCAATTCTGGAACGATTTCAACATCCTCATCAAAGGATTCCGAAACCTCGGCAGGAGGAGTGAATAACGAATAGCGAAAAACTGAAAGCCGAGAATCGGCACTTTTCCGCCCATCAAATCCAGAAACAACCATGCCACCTCCCCTCTTTTTATCCCCTTTTAATTGCTTTAAACGATTATTTATACTTAATTTAAGGCTATTTACATGGAATAAGCGGTCATTTCCCTCCTTCCGCTAACTGGGGCAAGAGTATCCCTGACTGGGGCAAGAATATCCCCAGTCAGGGCGAGCATTTCCCTGACTGGGGCGAATATTTCCCTGACTAGGGCAAGAATATCCCCAGTAAGGGAACTAATTTCCCTGACTGGGGCAGAACCTTCCCTGACTAGGGCAAGAACATCCCCAGTCAGGGAAATTAGTTCCCTCATCAGGAATCATCCCCAACAAATCGCCCCAAACGATCTTTTTATCAGTTATTAAATAGCCGCCATCATTAGTAATGAATAATAGACCTCCTGATAACCAATGAATCTGTGGCAACACCGCGAAACCACCTCCCACTCGTTTGCTAACTTTGCCGCATGAGTAAAAAGAAACGCTTTTGGTTGGTATTAATATCCCTGACAATAGGAACAGGGCTTTCGGCATTGATCTTGATCTCGCATTATAAGACTGCGAATGCACAATTGATGGGCAATATCTTCGTCAACTTATTGTTCTCTGTAGCCGTAGTTGTAGGCATTTCGGTACTCTTTACCAAGATGAAAAAGTAAGTATGAAAACGCTGATTAAACTTATATTCTTCCTCGCTCTGTATCTGATAACAGGGAATAAAATAGGTGCGCAAACCGCCGAAAACGATGCCAAGATAACTATTATCCAAGCCCCGGCGATAGATACTTTACTTCAGCATCATATTGCGTACAATGCCGCCAAACAAACGCAACCAGGCTACCGCGTACAGGTGTATTTCGGGAATAAAAGAATCAAAGCCGACGATGCGAAGGCTGAATTCCTGAAGAAATATCCTGACGAAGACGTGTACTTAATCTATCAGCAACCGAACTATAAGGTGCGGGTTGGCGATTTCAAATCACGGTTGGATGCTTACAAGTTTTATCGGAAGATTCATCCTGATTTCGGGGCTACCTTTATCGTTCGGGATGATATAAAGAAGAGACAGAACTAATTCCTCGAGTCTTTGCCCCACGACAGCTTCTCTCGGATTGTTTTCAGGAAGTTATCGTTGTTTATCCGTATCAAATTAATGCAAAATGTTTCCTTCCGCACCGCCAATTGTACGGTGGAGGGAATCGTTACCGAACGAGAATCGAGCGATGCCATAAAATACTGGCTCCGTCCTTCTAATTCAAGGGTTATGACGCTCTTGTCAGACACCACGATAGGTCTTACATTAAGGTTATGTGGCGCAATCGGCGTGATGACGAAGTTCTCGGATTGCGGCATCATGATGGGTCCGCCACAGCTTAATGAATACCCCGTAGATCCGGTGGGAGTAGCGATAATTAAGCCATCAGCCCAGTAAGTATTGAGGTACTCGCCGTTCAGGTAGGTATGGATGCTCATCATGGACGATGTTTCGGCTTTATGTATCGTCAATTCGTTCAGCCCGTAGTTCACTTTGCCGAATAAATCAATAGAAGTTTCGAGCCGCAGCAATGCCCTTTTATCCAGAGAGTAATGCCCTTTGTCCAAACTCTCGATGGCAGCCATAATATTGTCTTTATGCACGCCTGCGAGAAAGCCCAATCGCCCGGTATTGATACCGACAATGGGTATTCCTGTATCCCTTACAAAGTCCAACGTATCGAGCAGCGTTCCGTCGCCACCGATGGAGAAAAGGAAGTCCACATTGCCCTTCAAATCGGTATGATCGTGGAAGGTTTTATACACCGTATTATTCAAAAGAGAGGGCACGATAAAATCATTCAACGGTTTATGAATAAAAATATCGGCACCGATGTTCTCTAATATCATCAACACCTTCTCGAAGAAGGGATCGGGTTCGGGGCTGGTAATACGGCTGTAAATAGCGACCTTCATATCAAATTATTTAAGGGTGCAAAGATACAAAATAAACGATACGCAATAGTATTCGGCATTCTCCATATCCTTTCCTTCTTCTCTTTCTTTTTATTGAACAAACATCCTGACCGGTTATCGCTCGTTTACGATTTTTTATAAGGTTGTATGTTCTTATAGTATGCTAACCTTTCACGCCTATATCATTTTATAAAGGGTGCAACCCGTCAGGATGCTCGGTTCAATAGAGAGAATTACCAAAACATATGTTATTGTTACTAAAACATATGTTATGGCTACTAAAACATATGTTATTGTTGCTATAACATATGTTATTGTTGTTATAACGTATGTTATTGTTGCTATAACATATGTTTTAGTAGCCATAACATATGTTATTGTTGCTATAACGTATGTTATTGTTGCTATAACGTATGTTATTGTTGCTATAACGTATGTTATTGTTGCTATAACATATGTTTGTACTTTTTTTGTATATGTTTAAACTACTATTTGTATTCCAATCACTACCTCCACCATAGAAAAACCTGCCGGAGGTATTGCCTCTGTCGTGATTCTTATTCCTTGTTTGCCCCTTTTTGATGAATAAATCGCCATCATCAAGTTTTATTCTGTTATTAATACTATCATCGTGGTATGAATGCATCCGCTTTGGCGGTGCACCAATACCACGATGAAGGGCATGATTATATTACCAGCCCATGCGGTCTTTGAGGCTCGTGATATGTGCTACATGGTGGCGGGAATGCCATGAATAGAGGGCGATGGACTCTTCTATCGTGAATTCTTTGCCGTATTCGGGATGGATGTAGATGCGGTGGAAGTCGTCGTCATGCAACGCATTCAAAGTCAGCATCCATCGGCTGTGGAGGGCATCGAGAATGGTCAAAGAGAGGGCTATCGGGGCATCCACGGTATCTGCCAGGCGAGCAAAACGGTCCTCTTTGTAGGGTTTGATAACCGGTTTGTCTTCGGTTAATGTGAGCTTCAATCTGATGAAGGCATTCATGTGGCTGTCGGCAACATGATGCACCACCTGGCGTACTGTCCAGCCCTCTTCGCGATAGGGAGTATCGAGTTGTTCATCGGATAATCCGGCTACGGCATGCCGCAATTTGGTGGGCAGTTCCTGAATGTTTTTGATCCATTCATCGCGTTGCGCTTCTGTGTAGTTTACAGGCTTTTCATACCTGCCTACGGGGTACTTTAGTTGTTCTAAGGTGTCCATATTATTATATTTAAGTTATTCAATATCTAATTTCCCGACCGCCAATACCTCCTTATTATTATGGATGAGGTTGCAAAGATAAATACCCTTCGGCAAACCCTCGCGAGATACAATAATAGTATTGGAATGACCTGTAATGGCACGGCTTCTGACCATTTGCCCTGCGCTGTTATAGATAATTAATGCGCAATGATCCGGCAACGAATCGAGGTTGAATACGATGGTTGTATTCTTATCAAACGGGTTGGGATAATTAACCATCGAGGCGTTGTTATTGCCGTTGAATGGACCTTTCATCACGTTTGGATGGAGTTTAAGTACCCACACATCAGGATTACATACCGAGTCTTGCAAGAGGGCATCGTAATAGCAATTATCATGCAAGCCAGCAGCATCGCCATCATAAGAAATAGTGCTACCGGCTACCGCAACGCCGCCATCCTTGGTTTCTATCACGGAATAAGCAATGTCATCGCGGCTGCCACCTACTGTTTTACTCCATTCGATACCGCCAGAGGAGTCGGTCTTTACAATCCAGATGTCGTAACCACCATGATTGCCGGAAACTTGCATGTCATTTGATAAAACAGAACCTGATAAAAGATAGCCACCATCCTTTGTTTGCGCCATAGTAGCTGCATCGTCGTAATAGCTGCCACCATAGCTTTGTTGCCATACAATAGTACCCGTTGCATCAACTTTTATCAACCAATAATCATCGTAAAAGTAATACCCTGAATCGTTCCTGCCGAAGTCGGTAGTAGCGAAGATAGTATAACCACCATCCTTTGTTTGGATAATGGTCTTTCCGTAATCCATACCACTGCCGCCATACGTTTTTTGCCATTCCATAGTGCCGATACTATCTGTTTTAACGACCCATATATCGTATGTTTTATTGCCATTAATATCCTTATGCAAATTCGTTACTTCGCTATCGAGAGAATTGGTGTAACCGCAGAGAATATAGCCTCCATCGTCGCATTGAATAACAGAATTTGCGGTTTCATCGCCAGTACCGCCGTAACATCTATTCCATTTCAGGTTGCCGATAGAATCTAATTTAATTAACCAGTAATCCGTCTTCCCGATAAGCCCTGTAACATCGCCATCGGGAGAGTTCGCATTGCCTGCAACTACGTATCCTCCGTCCTTTGTTTCTGCGATGGTGAAGGCTTTGTCGTCATTGTATCCGCCGTAGGTTCGTTGCCATGTTAGTTCATAATCGCTCCCTAATTTAAGTACCCAAAAGTCGGCACTGTAGTGGAATCCATTCCCCGAAACATCGCCATCGGGAGACCATGAATATCCGCAAAGAGCATAACCGCCATCCGATGTTTTAATCATGGCAGATGCGAATTCTCTACGTGTTCCTCCGAGGCATTTTTGCCATTCCATGTTGCCGTTTTCATCTAATTTTATAAGCCAATAATCAGGGTCATTGCCTAATGAATCGTGCAAGCCATTTACATCGCCATCAGCAGAGGCGGTGGTACCTAATATTAAATACCCTTTATCATCGGTTTGGAGAATAGCATTGGCATAATCCGTGCCGCTGCCTCCAAAGCATTTTGCCCATGCAATAGCGGGCTGCGCATCGGCAGTGAAGAGTGAAAAGTGAACAGTGAACAGTGTTAGAATTAATCGCATCATGCGGGCAAAGATAGAGAATAGGGAATTAAGCCATTTTTTAGGATATGATTTAGTATGTGATAACGAATATCCATCAAAATTTATTCGTTTGAATAGAAATGAAGGGTAATTTAGACGGTGATTTTCTCTCGTTATATATATAGTATAGTGTATTTGAACTTGAATTTGCCTCGCGAAATGCAAAGATAGCTTCCTTTTGCACCTGCGAGCCTTCGCGAGACCGTAAGGAAGTTTCCTTTTGCCTTCGCGAGCCTTCGCCAGACCTTCAGGAAGTTTCCCTTTGGCTCCGCGAGCCCTCGCCAGACCTTCAGGAAGTTTCCCTTTGGACCCGCGAGCCTTCGCCAGACCGTAAGGAAGTTTCCCTTTGGACCCGCGAGCACTCGCCGATGCATAAGGAAGTTATCTTTGGCTTCGGCGAGCTATTAGAGGAATAAATGGGGATTTTCATGGCTGATTAGGTTAAAATATAGGTAAATATTCATGTTGGGCATGGCTGTGATGTGTGATTTTATGCCCCATTTCGGATTATTTACTTAACAATTTCCTATTTTTGCGCCTTCAAATAATTTAATAAAAATAAAAAATCATGAACAAAAGAACATGGATAATTTTAGGGATCATAGTCGTAGTGCTATTCGTTCTCTATTCAAGTTTCGTCGGTCCGTATAACAATATGGCGACGATGAAGGTGGCGGTCGAGAAACAGTGGGGACAAGTGCAGGTGCAGTATCAGCAACGTGCCGATTTGATTCCGCAACTCGTCGAAACAGTGAAGGGATATGCTCATTTTGAGCAATCAACACTCACCGAGATTGCGGGGCTTCGGTCGCAGGCGGGGCAAGCGAAGATTAATCTGACGGATAAAAATCTTTCGATGAATGATCAGGTGAAAGCAGCGAATCAAATGGAAGGAACGCTGGCACGGCTGATGGTTGTGGTGGAGAAATATCCCGATTTGAAGGCGAATCAGAACTTTATGGCTCTGCAATCGCAGTTGGAGGGAACGGAACATCGCGTCGCGAATGAACGCCGCAAGTTTAATGATGCGGTAGGCGAGTTTAATAGCTACATTGTTCTCTTTCCGAAGAATATGATAGCAGGTATGTTTAATTTTAAGGCGATGGAGTTCTTTAAAGCTGATGCCGGAGCGGAGAAAGCACCGAAAGTGAAGTTCGATTAAATGATAAAAGCACGGGATTTCTTTACGAAAGAGCAACAAAATAAGATTGTTGCGGCAGTAAAAGAAGCGGAAGGGAATACTTCCGGGGAGATTCGTGTGTTTATCGAAGATACCTGTAAGGGCGATGTTTTGGATAGGGCATCTTTTATTTTTAAGGAGCTTGAAATGCACAAAACGGCGGCGCGGAATGGGGTATTGTTTTATCTTTCTTTGTCTGACAGGAAGTTTGCCATCCTTGGCGATGCAGGGATTAATATCAAGGTGCCGAAAGACTTCTGGGAGGAGATAAAATTCGAGATGCTGCGGCACTTTAAAGCGCATGACTTGGTAACGGGCATGAGTAAGGGGATTATAATGGCTGGCGAAGCATTGAAAACCCACTTTCCGCACCAAGAAGACGATGTCAATGAGCTACCCGATGAAATAGTATTTGGGAAATGAAGAAGATATTAGTCATATTATTACTGTTACTTCCATTTCTTGGAATATCTAAAGACGAATTACCCGCCAAGACGGATAGATTGGTCAATGACTATACCGGAAACACCCTTTCGCCCCCACAAATCCACGCCTTAGAACAAGAATTACGGAAGTTCACGGACTCAACCTCCACGCAGATAGCGATCATCATCCTGCAATCAGTAGGCGATAACGATATTGCCGACTATGCCGCCCAAATAGGGGAGAAATGGGGCATCGGCACGAAGAAAAAAGACAATGGCATCCTGATATTAGTAGCTAAGGAGGATCATAAGATGACTATCCAGGTAGGATATGGTTTGGAGCCGGTAATTCCCGATGTTATTGCGAAGACAATTGTAGATAACGAGATGTCGCCAGCCTTTAAGCAGGGAAATTTCTACCTTGGGCTGCACAATTCCGTGAATACCCTGATGTCTTTAGCCCGTAAAGAGTTCACTCCTGATCAATACATCAAAAGAACTGGTGGTAACAGGCATCAACGCAGCCGTCCGTTCCCTTTCTTGGGGATTATCATCTTTATAATTATCCTGATTGTGTTCCTTCGCAAGGCTCGGTCGGTGAATAGTTATGCTTCCACGAATAACCTCGGCTTTTGGGCTGCATGGTTGTTGTTAATGAATATGGGCAACCGCGGTGGCTGGAACGATTTCAACTCTGGCGGTGGAAGTTTCGGTGGTTATGGAGGCGGAAGCGGCAGTAGCGATAGTTCTTTTGGAGGCTTCGGTGGCGGAAGCTTTGGTGGTGGTGGCGCAAGCGGTAGTTGGTAGGTATTATTTATACTTAATGGAATGAAAAATTACTTTGCCGCTTTCTTCGCCCTTTGTTTGTGGGCTTGCAACACCCCGCAAGATAAGAAAGAAACAAAGTGCGTTCCGGTCATCGGTTTTTTAGATTTATTACAAGACGAAACACTTGCCCAAGCCCGTAAAGGATTCACCGATGCCCTTGCGCAAGGCGGCTTTAGCGAACGTGATTCTACCCTCAAGATTATTTACCGTAATGCCCAAGGCGATCAGCCGACCTTGTTGCAGGCTTGCGATTATCTTATCTCCAAAAAGGTTAATCTGATCGCTACTTGCCCGACCATTTCATCTATTACAGCGGCGCAAAGGACGAAAGAGATTCCTATTTTCATGCTCGTATCGCCTTCCCCAAAGTTGGCGAAGTTGCTCGATGCCGATGGCAATCCGCCCAAGAATTTATTAGGAGCATTCGAGACGTTGGATTATATAGATTCATCTGTAGCATTGATAAAAAATATCTTCCCGAATGCGAAGAAGCTGGGGCTGATTTACAACCAGGCAGAACCGCAATCAGCCGATGCTTTTATGGAGGTGAAAAACAAATGCAAGGCTCTGAATCTCCCCCTCGAGGTGTTGCCCGTAAATAATTCATCGGAAACGCAGCTCGCCGTCCAAGCCCTTATTAATAAAGGGATAGACGTGTTCTTCGCGATGCCAGACAATGCCGTTTTTGCATCCTTCGAAACGATTGCCAAGAGCTGCGATGAAAAAAATATCCCGGTCTTTACCTGCGAAATCGGGCTGGTAGCTCGCGGCGCATTGGTGTCTTATGGTGCTGACCTTTATCAATGGGGTTTGCAGGCTGGCAAGCAGGCGGTTTTGTTATTAAAAAATAAGTCTGCGAATGAGATGAAAGCAGAGCATGTTATCGTTCGGAAGAAGGTGTTTAATAAAACCACTGCAGCACGATACCATTTGCAATTTGATGCTTCGTTCGAGGCATATCACCAATAAATTTTCGATTTTCGGTACTATATCAGTTTGAAAAGAAACTATTAAACTCAATATCCAGAGGAAGCTTTTGAGTTCCCTTCGGTCAAAGGAAGTATCCTTTCGGTAAAACGTATTCATCTTTTCGCCAAACGTATTCATCTTTGAGCCAAACGTATTCATCTTTGAGCCAAATGTATTCATCTTTGAGACAAACGTATTCATCTTTTCGCCAAAGGGGGGATGATGTAATGAGTATCGGGCTTGCGTTTGACTGATAAAAATTCAAAATGATACACTACCGAATACTGGTTGAAGGGATTGGGGAAGGGGCTTTTGTGATTCGACTTGGTAATGGGATGTTTTCATAAATAATGGTATTAAATAATGGTAACAACAGGGTTTCTCCTGATAAAAATAAAGTGTCATTTATTGTACAAGTTACGGTTTATTGTTTAGATTTGCAGCCTAATTATACAGATGAATCCTTCCAAAACAATAATATCGGTAAAAGAATTAGTCAAGAGTTACGGCACACTCCCCGCCGTAAAGGGTATCAGTTTCGAGGTGTATGAAGGCGAGATATTCGGGCTTCTAGGACCTAACGGCGCGGGGAAAACAACGACCTTAGAAATCATGGAGACCTTGAGAAGCAAGACCAGTGGCGAAGTCCTGATCAATGGCTTGAACGTAGATACCCATCCGCAAGAAATAAAAAAGATTATCGGAGTCCAATTACAGGCTGCAGGGTACTATCCCGGGCTTACGCTGCTGGAGTTGATGCAACTGTTCTCCGGCTTATACAACCGGAAGATTAACAAGATGGAAATGCTTGCCGCGGTAGGTCTTCAGGATAAGGCGAAAGCAAAACATAAAGAACTTTCGGGCGGTCAGAAGCAAAGATTCTCGATTGCGACTACCCTTATCAATAATCCTAAAATCATCTTCCTCGATGAACCTACAACCGGTCTCGATCCGCAGGCAAGGCGTAACCTTTGGGATTTGATTCGCCAGATTCGGGATAACGGAACTACGGTCGTCATCACCACTCATTATATGGATGAAGCCGAGAACCTCTGCGACCGGGTCGGCGTGATAGAAAGTGGGAAAATCATTGCGATGGACACCCCCGATAAACTGATTGATAACCTCATCGCTTCCGGCTTTGAGCGCAAGAAAGAAGTTAAGAAAGCAAACCTCGAAGATGTATTCCTCTCCCTCACCGGTAAGGAATGGAAAGATGAATAATAAACTATGAATACCCCACCTTACAGTCAGTTTCAAGCCACTCTTGCCATCACGAGGGCAAGTTTAAAATCCATTTTCCGCAGTCCGTCTGCCGTTATCTTCTCGTTGATGTTCCCCCTTATCTTTATTGTAGTCTTCGGATTCATTGGCGGTGGCAACATCTCCGTTGATGTAGGCTTCGACAAAACTTCGGACACTACCAACGTCCTTTATAAAATCCTTGCAGGAGAAAATTCAGGAGTCAACCTCGTTACCTACCCCACTGCTGCCGAAATGACTGCCGACCTCAAGAAAGGAAACACCGCCGCCATCATTTCCATACTCCCGATAGACAATTTAAAGGACGGCAAAGTAAAAGTAAACCTCCAACTTTGCGATGCATCAGGGAGGAACGGCAAAATATTCCAATCCCAACTAAATGCAATCATCTCCACCGTCAATTCTATGGGAACACCCATCGCCGACATGAAGATACAGATGAATCAACCCACCGAAATCAAAGGCAGAGCATACAAAAGTATTGACTTCATCCTCCCCGGGCAGCTCGGCTTCTCCCTCCTCGCCTCCGGAGTGTTCGGCACCGCCTTCGTATTCTTCTCCCTCCGCCAAACACTCGTCTTGAAACGCTTTTTTGCAACACCTATCAAGCGTTCGGGGATCATCATTGGCGAAGCAATAGCCCGACTCATCTTCGCAATGATGGGGTCTATGGTAATAATCCTCATCGGCAGGTTTGCATTCGGCTTCACCCTCATTCATGGGTTCACTACCTTCTTAAATATGATTGCGCTCTCCGCTTTAGGGTTGATTGTTTTCATGGGATTTGGCTTCGTAGTTTCAGGATTAGCCAAGAACGAAAGTTCCATACCGCCCTTTGCCAATTTAATAACCATGCCACAGTTTTTACTTGCCGGCACCTTCTTTTCGATACAGAATTTCCCCCATTGGCTGCAGTATGTCAGCTATGCACTACCCCTCACTTACCTTAATGACGCGATGCGGAAGATCGCATTCGAGGGTGCGGGGCTGTGGGATGTCCATCATCAAATATTAATCGTAGTCCTTTGGGGCGTGGGCATCTACTTGCTCGCTATTAAGGTCTTCCGCTGGGAATAAAAACTCCTGAAAGAATATTTTTCCTCCCGCCACTACGGGAAATCTCCTCCAAATCCCGATTTTTCCCCTCCAAAGTACGATTTATACCCCCCCTCGATACGGTTTATATCCATAATAAAACCCTTCACAGTTGCCCTATTATCAATCATCATCCCACTAATCTAATTTATGCCTCCACTATTCCCTTTAATGACAAAAATAAAGCCTCTCATGGTCCGACTTTTATCCTTTATAGGAGGAAGAATACGATTTATAGTCGGAATAAAGCCATTTATGACTTTTCTAAAACCCCATAAATTTAAGATTTAAACCCCTACACAAACCAATTCTGCAAATCGCCAACCGTCATCTTACGTTTTTCATCAGCTTTAATGTCGTGAACGACGCTCCCTTCCCGCATCAACAAAATTCGATTCCCATAAAGAGCCGCATCTTTCAGATGATGAGTAATCAAAATCCCCGTCAAGCCAAATTCCCTGATAATCTCATTCGCTTTCGCCATAATTAATGCCGCAGTCCGAGGATCCAACGCCGCCGAAGGCTCATCCAGCAAAATTATTTTAGCATCATCCATCACCGCCATTATCAAGGTCAAAGCCTGCCGCTGACCGCCCGATAATGTCCCCATCCGTTGCTCCAGTTTATCCTCCAAACCCAAGCCCAGCATCGCAATCCGCTCCTGCACCTTCGTTTTAAATTTGGAATCAATCCCGATGGATAATCCTTTTTTATGTGTTCGGATGGCGGCTAATCGGAAGTTGTCGAGGATACTTAATTCGGATGCCGTGCCCATAAATGGGTCTTGAAAAATCCTAGCTATCCATCGGCTTTTTCGGTAATCCTCCCAATGGGTAACGTCCATACCGTCCAACAAAATCGTTCCGCTACTCGGCATCGCAACACCAGCAATAACATTTAATAAAGTGGACTTCCCCGAACCATTCGCCCCGACAACGATTACAAATTCTTGGTCGGCAATTGTAAGATTAATATCTCGCAAAGCCCTTACCTGCTGGGGCGTTCCGGCATTAAAGGTCTTCGATATCGTATTTAATTCTATCATTTAATTCCTCGCCTTGCGAAGGGTGGGAATGCACACCACCGTTAATACAATCGCTGCCGTAATCAACTTCAAATAATTCGGATCAATGCCTAATGAAAGGACGAATGCGAGGATTAATCGAAAGATAATCGTCCCCACAATCACGCCCACCAGCCTCCCGAAGATACTTTCGACTTTCAAAACGGTCGTTACAGTCTCGCCAATCATCACCGATCCTAATCCTAAAATAATGATCCCGATGCCCATGTTAATATCTGCAAAGCCTTGGTATTGGCTGATGAGAGAGCCGCTCATCGCCACCAATCCATTCGATATTCCAAGTCCTATAATCTTCATTTTGGAGGTATCAACACCCATTGCCCGAACCATCGTTTCAGAATTCCCGGTGGCACGAATCGCGATGCCAAAATCGGTTTTTAAGATCCACGAAAGCAGTAATAACAAGGTTAAAGTAATCAATATTAAAATCGTTAATTGCCTCATCACCGCATCGGTAATGAATGCAAACCAATCGTAGATAACCGGCACATTAATTAATGGAATATTCGACCGACCCATGAGGGAGAGATTCACAGAATACAAAGCCGTCATCACTAATATCCCCGCCAACAAGGCATTGACCCGCAACTTGGTATGAATAAATCCCGTCAAGGAACCTGCCACGATTCCTGCAAGAACAGATGCTGCCATCGCCATCGGTACAGAATGAAATTTTATCAGAATAACAGCTGTTACCACTCCTCCCAATGTGTAACTTCCGTCTGTCGTGATGTCTGGAATATTAAAGATACGCATCGAAATAAAGATGCCGAAGCCTAAGGCAATGAATCCGAGACCAAGCATCACCGCGGCGAGATAAAAATTCATTTCAAAGAATACGATTTGATTTTATCAAAAGGAAACTCTGTATTAATCCTGATTGTGAATCTTCCCGGCAAGCAAATACAACACCGCCATCCTGATCGCAACGCCATTCTCTACCTGATTCAGAATAACCGATTGCGAGGAATCGGCAACGTCGCTGGTAATTTCCACACCTCGGTTAATAGGTCCGGGATGGAGAACAAGAATTTTCTTATGCAGCGAATCTAAAATGGCTTTCGTCAACCCGAATTGCATAATATATTCCCGAATAGAGGGAAAGTATTTAATATCCTGCCGCTCCATCTGGATGCGTAACATATTCGCCACATCGCACCACTCCAGAGCCTCCCGCAAATTATGACTGACCTCCACGCCGAGGGAAGAAATGTACTTCGGAATCAGAGTAGTAGGACCGCAAACCATCACCTCCGCCCCGATTTTCTTTAAGCAAAAGATATTCGACAAAGCAACCCGCGAGTGCATGATATCTCCGATGATGGCAATCTTCTTTCCCTGCAATTCTCCCAACTTTTCTTTGATGGTAAAAGCATCCAACAGGGCTTGGGTAGGATGTTCGTGAGTGCCATCGCCAGCGTTAATGATATTTACAGAGATATGTTTGGAAAGAAACACGGCAGCCCCCGGATTTGGGTGCCGCATGACCAACATATCTACCTTCATGGAGAGAATATTATTCACCGTATCCACCAATGTTTCTCCCTTACTGACGGAAGAACCGGAGGCAGAGAAATTCAGCACATCGGCAGACAATCGCTTCTCTGCTAATTCAAAAGAAAGCTTAGTACGGGTCGAGTTTTCAAAGAAGAGATTAGCAATCGTAATATCCCGAAGCGACGGCACTTTCTTGATAGGGCGATTGATGATTTCCTTGAAGTTTTCGGCAGTTTCAAAGATGAGATTAATATCCGATGCATTGATATTTTTTATCCCCAACAAATGTTTTACGCTTAGTCCTGCCATATTTTTTTAGTCTTTAGTTTCTAACCACACCTGATCTTTCCCTTCCGTTTCCTGCCATTCTACTTTTACTTTTTCGGATGAAATTGTGTCCACAGTCTTGCCGATATAATCCGGTTCGATGGGCAATTGGCGGCTATATCTCCGGTCTATCAGTACCAATAATTCCACTTTTTTCGGTCTTCCATACGATAAAATTGCATCCAAGCCGGCACGAATTGTTCTGCCTGTAAATAATACATCATCCACCAAGATTACTTTTTTATTTTCGATGATAAAATCAATTTCGGTAACGCTCGGAATGTGAATTTTCTCCGACCTTCGGAAGTCGTCGCGATAAAAAGTAACATCGAGATTGCCTGCCACAATATTTTTATCCAATATCCTCGCCAAATTATTCTTAATCCTATTCGACAAGAACACGCCGCGCGGCTGCAGCCCGATAATAACCGATTCGTCGAAGGCATTATGATTCTCGATCAACTGGTAACAGAGGCGGTTGATCGTGATGTCGAATTGCCCATCGCTTAATAATAATCTTTGTTGCATTAATTTATTATAAGATAAAAGTTTTGTTCCTTCGGGATGCAAAAAAATGGTTTCGGAGTATTAAAAACTGGTAAGGCATTACCTGAAAACGGTAGTGCTCTATTAGATAACCGTAGTGCTCTATCAAAAAACGGTAGTGCTCTATTAAAAAACAGTAGTGCTCTATCGAAAAACAGTAGTGCTCTACCAAATGACCGTAGTGCTCTATCAAAAAACGGTAGAGCTCTACCATTTTTCGGTAGAATTCTACCATAATTCGGTAGAGTTCTACCATAATTCGGTAGAGCTCTACCGTTTTTTGGTAGAGCTCTACCATAATTCGGTAGAGTTCTACCAGAAAACGGTAGATCGGTATCGTTGTATCTTTTATCCTTAGGCATTTTTCGTTGCGTTAGTCAAATCAATTTCTGTTTAGAACTTTGCAAATATAAATCAAGTTTGGTTAATGCCAGCCGCTTCCTCAAATTCAGGAAACGAGCATCCAAAAAAAAGCCTCCCGATTGGAAGGCTTTTTCAAATTTATTATTCATCTTTTGGTTTGTCATCTGGTTTTTCCTCTGGCTGCTCGTCGCCTGCTTCGTGAGTTTCACCCTCTGCTGTCGGGGCATCGCCCTCTTCAGTTTTCTTCTTTGGGCGACCTCTTTTGGCTGGTTCTTTTTTCGCGCCTTCGGCTTCATTGGGAGTTTCAGTCGCTGGCATTTCAGCAGGAATTACCGCTTCCGCTTCATTCGCCACCGCTGCCGTTGCTGCTTCCGAAGTTTCTAATTCCGATTTCAGATTTGATAAAGCGGAAATATCGCCCATCGTTGATTTCTCCACAGAACTTTGAATCTTCTCGACAATTTTTGTATTCTCAATATCTTCGGCAGACTGTTTTTCTCCTTCTTTAACAGAGTTAGCAAACTGTTTTTCTTCCACCAACTTGGTGTGAGAAACGAGAATCCTTCTTCCGTCTTTATGGAATTCCAAAATCTTAAAATCTAACTTCTCATCTAATTTCGCAGGCATCTTGTTTTCTTTGATTAATTGTTTCATCGGAGCAAAAGCCTCGACACCATAAGGCATCGTGATTAATGCGCCATTATCAATAATCTTGGCAACAGTTCCCTGATGAACAGAGCCTACGGTGAATACGGTTTCAAACACTTCCCAAGGATTTTCTTCGAGTTGTTTCACACCCAACGCCAACCTCTTGTTCGTTTCATCCACTTCAAGAACAATAACCTCTATCGTCTCGCCTATTTTGGCGAATTCATTCGGATGTCTGATTTTCTTTTGCCAAGATAAATCAGAGATATGAATCAATCCGTCAACGCCTTCTTCCAACTCAACGAAAACTCCCCAATTAGTGAAGTTTCTTATGATCGCTTTGTGCTTAGAACCGACAGGATACTTGTCAATAGCAGTAACCCAAGGTTCGCTTTTTAATTGCTTCATCCCGAGAGACAATTTTCTTTCTTCAGGATTAATACTAATGATAACCGCATCAACCATATCGCCAGCTTTCACGAAATCATGAGGACTTCTTAAATGCAAACTCCATGACATTTCAGATACATGAATCAAACCTTCCACGCCAGGAGAAATTTCCATGAAAGCACCATAATCAGTAATAGAAGATATTCTGCCTTTAATGGTTTCGCCAACAATCAAAGGAGGATTCATGGCTTCCCAAGGATGTGGGGTTAATTGTTTTAATCCTAAAGCTATTCTCTTTTTCTCGTCATCGAATTCAAGTATTACTACGCGGATGGTTTCATCAATCTTCATGATTTCTTCTGGATGATTAATCCTTCCCCAAGCCATATCGGTAATATGAAGCAACCCATCTACCCCGCCTAAATCAAGGAAAGCACCGTAAGTAGTAAGGTTTTTAACAACGCCTTCTATGATTTGCCCTTTCTCTAACTTCGACATGATTTCCGACCTTTGAGCTTCCATTTCATGCTCTATTAAAGCTTTGTGAGAAACGATTACGTTCTTAAAGTCTTCGTTAATCTTGATGACTTTAAACTCCATTGTCTTACCCAAAAACACATCGAAGTCTTTGATAGGTTTAAAATCAATTTGAGAGCCAGGAAGAAAAGCCTCCAGACCAAATAAATCCACTATCAATCCTCCTTTGGTTTTTCCTTTAATATATCCGGTTACTACTTCACCGGAAGCTAATAATTCATGAACCTTATCCCATGATTTCAATGCTAAAGCTCTCTTGTGAGAAAGAACTAACTGCCCGTTTTTATCCTCTTGCGATTCAACAAAAACATCCACTTTATCGCCTACCTTCAAGTTAGGCATATTCCTGAATTCAGAAGCAGGAACCAAACCATCGGATTTGAAACCGATATTTAATATCACTTCTCTGTCGTTCATGTGTACCACAGTACCTACGACCACATCGAAAGTTGCTACGGAGTTAATAGTCTTTCCATACTTTTCCTCCATCGCCAATCGCTCACTTGATTTGTGGCTTTCGCCCCCTTTACTCACTTGATCCCAATCAAAATTCGGATCAGGTTTTGGCGGTGCGCTTGGGCTGGCTTTCATTTTTACAGGAGCTTCTTCAACAATGGTTTCTGTTGCGGCTTCTGCTTGTACATTCTGGGTGGTGTTTTCATCCACAACACTTACTGATTCCTGTTCGGAAACGGTTTCCTCGCTTGTCGCGGATGTGTTCTCTAATTCTTCGTTTTCTGTCATTTAAATTTTTTGATTAATACTATTATTTATTTGTTAAGGGGTGCAAATCTACTAAAAATATTTGACATACAATGAAACGGCATCAATATTTTTTGAAGGGAAAGACCCTTTGCGGTCTTAAATTAACACATCTTCCTTTGATTTCAAGGTGTTTGAGACTTCTTCCATGAGCCACATCGGGGTGGAGGTAGCACCACAAATCCCTACTGATTTAACTCCAGCGAAATTGATGTCGGCAAGTTCTTCGGTTTCTGAAATAAAATAAGTCCGTTCATTTTCTTCCTTACAGACTCCGTATAATGCCTTCCCGTTAGAGCTTTTTTTACCGCTTACAAAGATGATTACATCATGTTCGGTGGCAAATTTCCGCAACTGGGGTTCGCGGTTAGATACTTGCCGGCAGACGGTATCATTAGATATAAAGTTATCATTATCCACCACTCCTTGTTTCTCTTTTAATTTCTCTTCTATCAAGGTTTGCATCCTGTTAAAGCCATCTGTACTCTTCGTGGTTTGAGAGAAGAAATAAACAGGCTTTGTGAAATCTATCTTCTCCAAATCTTCCTCCTTGCTGACGATGATGGCATCGCCATTGGTTTGCCCGACCAAGCCTTCTACTTCGGCATGCCCGACCTCCCCATAAATCACGATTTGCCCTCCATCTTTTTCTAATCCATCGAAGCTGGTACGGACACGATTTTGCAGTTTCAGCACTACCGGGCAAGACGCATCTATCAATTCTATGTTATTATTAATAGCCGTTTGATACGTTTCCGGTGGTTCGCCATGTGCCCGAATCATCACTTTACAATCGTGTAACGACTTCAATTCCTCATGATTAATAATCTTCAGACCCTTTGCCTTCAGCCGTTCGATTTCCTTATTGTTATGCACAATATCGCCTAAGCAATACAGCGTGCCGCTTTCATTTAATTCATCTTCTGCCATTTGGATGGCGAAAACAACTCCGAAACAAAAGCCTGAATGGGGATCAATTACTACGTTCATGCCGCAAAATTACGAAATTTTTGAGTAACCATCGGAATCAACCGAAAAACACTCCTATATATAAGGAGTGGAAAACCTGGGAAGGAGGGAATAAGCGTGTTTTCCCCGTCATAAATATTTGTGAAGGGGTAACTAAGGGTGAATTCCCCGACACAAATATTTGTGAAGGGGTAACTAAGGGTGAATTCCCCGTCACAAATATTTGTGAAGGGGTAACTAAGGGCGGATTCCCCGTCACAAATATTTGTGAAGGGGTAACTAAAGGTGAATTCCCCGTCATAAATATTTGTGAAGGGGTAACTAAGCGTGTTTTCCCCGTCACAAATATTTGTGAAGGGGCAACTAAGGGTGTTTTCCCCGTCATAAATATTTGTGAAGGGGTAACTAAGGGTGTTTTCCCCGTCATAAATAGTTGTGAAGGGGTAACTAAGGGTGTTTTCCCCGTCATAAATAGTTGTGAAGGGGTAAATAAGGGCGGATTCCCTGTGCTAACTTTTTCGTATGCCTAAACCAAACCGGAATTCCCCGTACAAACTTTTTCGCATGCCTAAACCAAAGAAAATATCATGATGTAAAAATTGTGGCGACTTGGAGTTTTTAAAGAAAAGGGCGAAGATTATCCTTAAGTAAGGCATTAAATGGCATTCGCCGATTATTTCACAAGAATAGACTTCTTCGGGAAATAAAGAAAAGGGCTGACGAAGCCCGAAAGTTTTGCTACTTTTGCGGCGCAAACAAAATCATGAATACAGCAACAGAAACAGCAGGTACCAAGGAAAAGTTCATCCAACAATGCGAAGCATCAATCCTAGCGGAAGCTCCCTTTTATTTTAATAAAATCAAAAAAGAGGCGATACAAAGGTTCGATCAATTGGGATTCCCGACCACGAAAATGGAATATTGGAAATATACCAATATCCAACCTATTCTTAAACCCGTGTATCGGATGCCTGAACGAATCGCGAGCGACAAATTAACCAAAGAGGAACTGAATAAATACTTCATCGCGGGCTTCGATGCGACCGTCTTGGTATTTTATAATGGGTATTTAATGAAAGAACATTCGCACCTTAATAAGTTGCCCGATGGAGTCATTATAGATGCTATTTCAAACCAATTTAATAACCCATTATTTCAACAACATTACGCCCAAATTGCAGACGATACCAAGGAAGCCTTTACCGCTCTCAACACCGCCTCTGTGAATGATGGAGCATTCGTTTTTATTCCAGAGAATGTCATAATTCCGCAAGCGATACACCTGCTATACCTCACCGATTCATCCGATGGAAACACGATGACTTTCCCTCGGAATCTGATCATCGCCTCGAAGTCTTCGCAGGTGCAGATTGTGGAGAGTTATCATTCTATGAATACCAACATCAGCTTCACCAATGCCCTTACCGAAATCCTTGCAGAAGAGAATTGCAACCTCGATTATTATAAAATTCAGGATGAAAACAATGCCTCCTTCCAAATAAATAACACACAGATCAAACAAGAAAAGAATGCCGTAGTTTCCTCCACTACCATCACCCTGGATGGTGCATTGGTAAGGAACAACCTCAACTTTCTTATCCAAGGCGAAGGCTGCGAAACGCATCTCTACGGCTTGTATTTATTAAATGGAAAGCAACATGTGGATAACCATACGTTGGTAGATCATGCCCTGCCGCGTTGCATGAGTAATGAACTGTATAAGGGCATCATGAAGGAACAATCTACCGGTGTATTTAATGGTCGGATTATGGTCCGGAAAGATGCCCAGAAAACGAACGCTTTTCAATCCAATAAAAATATTTTATTGTCTGACGATGCCCATGTTACCGCCAAGCCGCAGTTAGAAATCTTTGCCGATGACGTTAAATGCAGCCACGGAGCTACCACCGGGCAGCTTGATCAGGAAGCCTTGTTCTACCTGCGATCTCGCGGCATCACCAAGGAGAAAGCACAAGCCCTTTTGGTTCATGCCTTTGCCAGCGATGTGGTGGATAAAGTCAAGATAGACAAACTCAAGATAAACCTTCTCCATCTGATCTCTGAGCAGTTGAATCATCACTTTTAAAAAAGGATTCGGAAGTTATTTAATGAGCTTCCACATCAATTGGGCAATGCTTTTAGAAGCACCGTCAATTCCCAGTTTAATCCTTAATTCCTGATAATCTTGGAGCATCGCCATTCGCTTATCAGGGTTTAATAACAGGTCATCGAGTTCCTTCCGAATGTTCTCAACCGTCATATTATTTTGAATCAATTCCTTCACCACTTCCTTGTCCATAATCAAATTAACCAAAGAAATAAACCTAATATTCGTAACCATCTTAGCGATAGAATAAGAGATCGTGTTCGCTTTATAACAAACGACCTCCGGGGTATGTAATAACGCCGCTTCCAAGGTCGAAGTCCCTGATTTAACAAGGGCTGCCTCGGCATTATTAAGGATGGAATAAGTTTGGTTGAAGAGGATTTTGACATCCCTCCCGCCAAAGAATTGCTGATAATATTCGATAGGGATGGAGGTCGCACCGGCAACAATCGGTTGATGACCTTTGTACTTATCGCAAGCCTCGAGCATGATCGGAAACATACGATACACCTCCTGTTTGCGGCTTCCGGGAAGAATTGCAATGATAGGCTTGTCGGTAATAACATTCTCTTTTCGCCATAGAATAACGTCCTCATTATTTCTCTTCCAATCATTAATAACATCAGTCAAGGGATGCCCTGCATACTCGACATGACAGTTATGCTTTGCATAAAACTCCTTCTCAAAAGGGAGGATAACAAACATCTTATCCACATACTTCTTGATAGTCTCCACACGAGATTCGTGCCATGCCCACACCGTTGGGGAGATATAGTAGAATACCTTGATGCCATTGGCTTTCGCGAACTCTGCTATCCTCAAATTGAAGCCCGGATAATCCACCAAAATCAAAACATCGGGCTTATATTTAAGGATGTCGTTCTTGCAGAATTTAATGTTGGATAGAATGGTTTTAAGATTCAACAACACCTCTACAAAACCCATGAAGGCAAGTTCTTCGTAATGCTTCACGATGGTCGCACCCTGGGCTTGCATCAAATCTCCACCCCAGCATCGAAAGGCAGCATCTGCATCGAGAAGTTTAAGTTCGTTAATCAAATTGGAAGCATGTAAATCTCCCGAAGCTTCCCCCGCAATAATGTAATATTTCATAGCTAATTAAAGTACCCCTACCTTGGCAAGAACAATAATCCCTGCATAGATAAAAGTTGCGAATAGAACGCCGCGTGTAGCGAGATAATATTCTTTCTGAAGAAACAAAAAGAAGATGCCGAGATTGATCAATAAACTTAAACTCAATGCCGGCGAAATAAGTTTATAAACGATGATGTGGCTGAAGAATTCGCTCAACTTCATTTCACGGAATTGAATGAACCAATAGATTATGATGCCAAGCAACGGAGCAAGGATTCCGAAGATTAAACCAACAATCATTGAGTCCTTCTTGGCCATTTATAATTCCCAATTATTAAGAAAAGGAATGGCATGATGGGCAGTGAAATCAAACTGCACCGGAACCACCGAAACGTAGCCATTGGCTAATGCCCATTCATCAGTATCTTCACCTTTGTCATAGTTCTTGAATTTACCGGTTAGCCAATAATAACTGCGGTTGTAGGGGTCTTTTCTTTCATCAAATTCTTCTTCCCACTTTGCAATAGCTTGCCGACAAACTTTGATTCCTTTTATATCTTTTTCAGAAAGGTTCGGGATGTTTACATTCAGCAGCGTGCCTTGCGGCAAGCCATGTTTAAGTACATTGATGGCAAGGATGCCTGCATACTTTTGGGAGACATTAAAGTCAGCATCGAGGTTGTAATTATTCAAAGAGAAACCGATAGAAGGGATAGATTCGATAGCACCTTCCATAGCGGCAGACATAGTGCCTGAATAAATAACATTAATAGAAGAATTCGAGCCATGATTAATCCCCGAAACCAAGATGTCAGGCTTGCGATGAAGTATCTTATCAATCGCTATCTTCACACAATCAACAGGGGTGCCGGAACATTGATACCCCAACGATTCACCATGATAGGAAACCTTATCCAAACGCAAGGGTTTGTTAATCGTGATGGCATGTCCCATGCCGGATTGAGGGCTATCTGGAGCGACGACGACTACCTCGCCAAGGGTCTGCATTTCTTCTACCAAAGCTCTTAACCCAGGAGCTGTTATCCCATCGTCATTGGTTACTAATATTATTGGGCGGTTGGAAGATTTTGTCATTAGATTATTAAAAAGAAATAGCCATGAATTACACGAATTGAAATTAGTTGATTCATGTAATTCGTGGCTTCATTAGTTTCTATTTTTCCGAATTAATCAGGTCGGTATCCGGTGTGGACATATCGGTTAAGGCGAGCTTACCGCGCTCTTGTCTTACGACTCGGGAATACAGCGAAATCTTAGGGTCGAAGATAAATCGTAAGAACAATTTTGTCCATGATTTATGCGAATGCAAATTATCATAATGTTCATGCGCCTTATTCTTTAATTCCGGAAGTTTATTCCAGGGGATGGAAGGAAAATCGTGATGCTCGTTGTGGTATCCGACATTCAGCGCAATCGAATTCAGGACCCCATAATAACTGTAAGTTTCTTGTTCTTCGCTATCCGTTAAATAATGTTCCTGAATCCAGCGAGCACCCAAGGGATGCAAGCCGATGGAGAAAAACAGACTTGATAAAAGATACACAAATGCCTTGGCTCCGAAGAAATAAATAACCAGCGCAGAGAATGCTATCTGGCAGAAGATATTCAATAAAATCCAGCCGTCAATAGGCTTTATTTCCTTCAGCCGCGCCACGCGGACGGATTGGAAGAAAGGGAAAAAAAGCATCCACATCGCCTTGCCGAAGGTGGAATTATTAATCAATTTCGCCTCCCATTCATTGGGAAGATCGGCATCTAATTCATGGATACCCTGAAACGAATGGTGCTTGATATGATACCGCTGAAAGGACACCGAACTCGGGATAATTTGTGGGAGATTCGCAAAAATTCCTGCCAAGGTATTGGCTGCTTTTTTCTTAAATAAAAGATTGTGGGCACATTCATGAATCGAAACAAAGAGGGTGTGATCGGCGAAGGCTCCTACAAAATATGCGACTACAAATACGAGCCACCAGGGAGACTCTTTCAAAACTATCGCCAGGGTAATCTGCACCGCTACGACAAAGAATATAATCCAAAAAGTAAAAGGATTCCTCCCAATTAATTCGCGAATATCGGGATGTTCCTTCAGGATGGTTTTCGTTCGTGCTCGATGCGGTTCGCGTTCGTCGGAATAGACAAAATCGGTTTTTTTATTCATTTTATTTAATTTTTTGTTATTAATCTATCAAAATTCAGGGCTGCAAAGATAGCAAATCTATCAAGAATCAAGAATCGCCAGCAGCCCATTTCCCATATTTCATTCCCTACACCTATATATATAGGCTGTTTTTTGGGGATTATTGGCGAAATGTATTTTAATTATAGTACGTACTTTCGTACCATTCCAAATATAGACATTTGGAGCAGAACGTACTTTCGTACCATTCCAAATCTAGACATTTGGAGCAGAACGTACTTTCGGACTATTCCAAATGTTGACATTTGGAGCAGAACGTACTTTCGGACTATTCCAAATGTCGACATTTGGAATGGAACGTACTTTCGTACCATACCAAATGTCAACATTTGGAGTAGAACGTACTTTCGTACTATTCCAAATGGAGACATTTGGTATGGAATGTACTTTCGGACCATACCAAATGTCAACATTTGGAATGGAACGTACTTTCGGACTATTCCAAATATAGACATTTGGAGCAGTACGTAATTCGGGAGATTCCCGAAAGTATGTTTTAATGGGAATTAAGGTCGTCCTTTTCGATGAATTATGAGAAATTCAACAATCATTTGTTAATGATTCTGGGGGATGGTTTTTGATGGAAGAACATTTTTTTTGTAATTTAGCCGCCTCGGACAATAAAAGTACCGTTTTAAAAGTTATTAAATAATACAGCTAACGACGATGAAAACTAAAATCTATATACTCCTCCTGCTCCCGATGTTGGTCCTCGGAACAATTACCCGTGCCCAATATTCGGAAGCCAATGATTCCACACAAGGCAAATCTTACGATCAGATTTCGGCAATGCTGGACAGCCTCACCGCCCAAACCTTTCTGAACCGTGCGGATTATATTGATGCCCAAAAGAGCCTTTCCTTCAGGGACAATGCGCCGTATGAATTTCGTTCGTTTTCCGATTCGATTTACAAGCGCAACCTCGCAAAATTGCAATCGCCCATCGCCTTGGATTATAATGATCAGGTCAAGCAATTCATAGAATTCTACGCCCACAAAGTTCCGTTAATGAAGCGAGTGATGGGCTTGGCAAACCTGTATTTCCCCATGTTTGAAGAAATTCTGGATAAAGAAGGCTTGCCGATGGAATTCAAATACCTTTCCATTGTCGAATCGGCTTTGAATCCCATCGCCTGCTCGCGTTGCGGAGCGACCGGATTGTGGCAATTTATGTACACCACGGGCATTCTTTATGACTTAAAAACAACTTCCTATATTGATGAACGCCGCGACCCATACAAAGCCACCGTCGCCGCCTGCCAATATTTTAAGGATATGTACCTGATTTATAAAGATTGGCTGCTCGTAATCGCCGCTTACAATTGCGGTGCAGGCAATGTCAACAGAGCCATTATGCGGTCTGGCGGCAGCAATAATTTTTGGGAAATAAGCAAATATCTACCCTCCGAAACCAGAGCTTATGTACCGGCTTTTATTGCCGTTAATTACATGATGAACTATGCGGCAGATTATAATATTATCGCAGAACCGCCAGCCTTCTCCTACTTCCAGGTAGATACCGTAACCGTTACCAAACCCTTAACTTTTAACCAATTATCCAAAGCCCTCAATGTTCCGATGGATGAATTGCAATACCTCAACCCTATCTATAAAAAGGGGTACATTCCTTCGCTGGATGCGAATTATAAATTGCGCTTGCCATACAACAAAGTGGGCATCTACATGGCAAATGTAGATGCTATCGCGAAGGCAAGCTATCAGGAAACAGTTAGCACCTACACGCAGCAGCAAGCCCTGAAACCGAATGTAAAATTCGATGTTGTATCCAAAGAAGTTGATAAAACCTACACTGTTCAGCATGGTGAAAGTTTACCATTAATTGCAGGTAGGTTTGGTGTCACCGTCGCTGACTTAACGAAGTGGAATCACTTGAAAGGAAACACCATTTATCCTGGGCAAAAATTGAGTATCGTTACTAAAGAAGTGGTGAAAGTAGAGAAAGATATTGTGTGTAAAGATTCCTGCTCAATAGCTCTTTCGAGAGATTCCATCAACCCAAATGATTCAGCAAAGTTCGCCAAGAAAGATTCTATAAACACTACGCAAACCCTTGCTGAAAATAAGGAAACTGCTCCTCCGATTAATTACATCTACTACACTATTCAGCCAGGAGATACGCTTTGGAATATTGCTCGTCGTTATCAAGGCTTGACCGTCCAGAAGCTGAAAGAAATTAATAAACTGAACGACAACTTTACCCTCACTCCCGGAACCAAATTGAAGGTTCAGATTGGTGGATAAATGAAATACTCTTTAGGCTTCTCTCCCTGTCCCAATGATTGCTTCATTTTTGATGCAATGATTCATGATAAGATTGATACAGAAGGTTTGGAATTTGAGCCGGTAATGACTGATGTTGAGGACTTAAATCAACGAGCTTTTTCAGGCGAATTGGATATTACCAAATTGAGTTTTCATGCCTTTGCATATGTAGCTAATGAGTATGTTTTATTAAATTCAGGGAGTGCTTTAGGAAATAACTGCGGACCTTTATTGATTTCTAAGAAGGATTGTTCCAACGCCATTCCAAACATTGATGATTTCAAGATTGCTATTCCTGGGAAATACACCACAGCTAATTTGTTGCTGGGTTTGTATGCTCCGAATGCAAAGAATAAAGTTGAAATGGTATTCTCTGATATCGAAGAAGCTGTCTTGAATGGTACGGTTGATGCGGGAGTTATTATCCATGAGAATCGTTTTACTTATCAGGTAAAAGGCTTGCATAAGATCATTGACCTTGGTGAATTTTATGAAACGAAATATCAACATCCGATTCCTTTGGGGGGCATTGTTGTAAAGAGAAACATTCCTAATGACATCCAACAGAAGGTTAACAGAATTATAAGACAAAGCGTTGAGTTTGCCTTTGCGAATCCTGATTCGAGCATGGATTTTATTAAGAAACATTCGCAGGAAATGGATGAGGAGGTGATGAGGAAGCATATCGAATTATATGTAAATAATTATTCCATAGACCTTGGGAAAAAAGGAAGAGGGGCTATTACATTGTTATTAGCGTCCGGGATGATTACTAAAATTATACCTATAATTAGGGGTGAATTTTTTATCAAAATATAAACAATCATGATTATTGTAACTGGTGCTGCGGGCTTCATTGGGAGCTGTTTGGTGAAGAAATTAAATGACGAAGGCTTTATGGATATTATCCTGGTGGATGATTTCAGTGATGTTGAAAAGAACAAGAATCTGAACAATAAAACTTTCGCTGCGAAGATAGATCGGGAGGAATTTATTCCGTGGTTGAGGGAGAATCATAAGATGGTGCAGTTCGTTTTTCACATCGGGGCGAGGACGGATACTACCGAATTCGATGTGGAGATCTTCAACAAACTGAACCTTAATTATTCCAAAGCCATCTGGAATATTTGTGTCGAATTTGGTCTCCCTTTGGTGTATGCTTCTTCGGCTGCGACGTATGGTGGTGGGGAGTTCGGTTATGATGATGATGAAGCATTGCTTGATAAATTAAAGCCTCTGAATCCTTATGGGGAATCAAAAAACGAATTTGATAAGTGGGCTGTTCATCAGGAAAAGAAGCCGTATTTTTGGGTGGGGTTGAAGTTCTTTAATGTCTATGGACCGAATGAATATCACAAAGAAAGGATGGCTTCGGTGATTTATCATGCCTATAATCAGATCACGGAAACGGGTAAGATGAAGTTGTTTCGTTCGCACCATCCTGACTATAAAAATGGTATGCAATTGCGCGATTTTATTTATGTAAAAGATGTCGTCAATGTCTGTTTCTTTATGATGAATCATCGCAACCATTCGGGCTTGTACAATCTCGGAACTGGCGAGGCGCGTTCCTTCAACGACCTTGCGAAAGCGATTTATAAAACCATAAGCCGGCAGCCGCAAATTGAATATATTGATACGCCGGAGGACATTCGCGACAAGTATCAATATTATACCCAAGCCAAGATGGAGAAGTTGAAAAGCATTGGTTGTACCGACTCGTTTTATTCTTTGGAAGAGGGTATTGAGGACTACCTCGAGGAGTATCTTATCCCGAAAAGGCACTTTTAATGTAGGGATTTGCAGCCCTCAAAATGAAATTAACTCTGAATTAAAACCGGCAACAGCCGCCATAAACCTTAGAAAATGCGATTCATTGGTAAATCGAAGCGATTCATCAATAAATCGCCGAGACTTGTCAATGAATCGCTTCGATTCATCAATGAATCGCCGAGACTTGTCAATGAATCGCTTCGATTTATCAATGAATCGCCGAGACTTGTCAATGAATCGAAGCGATTTACCAATGAATCGCTTCGATTTACCAATGAATCGCCTTTGCGGCATCCTTTTTACAATAGAAATAAGAATTTATAACTAAGAAATACTAAGAAAATGGCAGACATTATAGAGGCTGTTTTGGTGAAAAGAGGTGAATTGATGGTAAAAACCTTTCATCCCTCAAAAAAGGATTAATAAGAAAAGGATGCCGCTATTTCTTGGCTAAAACGATGCGGTAACTCCACAAGCCTCGCTTTAAACTCTTGTACTGGTAATAAGTGGACCACACGTTTGCCGATTGAATCCGGTTTCTCGCCCCTATCATCCTTAGGAATGCGTGGCAAATGATGCCTGGATAAAAAGCGAGATACAACCGCCAGGCAGAGGGCGTAATGTTTTCGGTAGCATCGAGGGTCTCTGTGGAATGGAAGCCCGCGGCTTTGGTTTTTTTCCCGAACGATTCGATGAATTCAAACTCCGGCACCGCCCAAGTGGTCGCCCATTTGCTTAGAAGATTGTTTTTATCCAATGAATGATGGGCTGAATTGGAAAAAAAATCGGCAAGAATCAACCGTCCTCCCTTCTTCAGAATTCGATGGGCTTCGATTAAGAAATCAGCCTTCTCCGCAACATGACAAACGCTTTCAATCGCCCATACAACGTCGAAAGATTCATCAGGAAAGCCCGTCGCGGTGAAGTTCGCAACCTCGAATTCTGCCTTATCCGATGCCTTATTATCCTTAGCATTCGCCCTCGCAGTTGCCACCTGCTTGGCACTTAATGTAATGCCCTTTACCCTGCATCCGAATTGCTTCGCGAGGAAGATTGAGGATCCGCCGACGCCACATCCGGCATCTAATATGTAATCGTTTTTCGTAATCCCAACTACGGCAGCCAGCTTGGTATTCATATTGGTTAATGACTGGCGTAAGTTCTTCGTATCGGCATCCCAATAGCCGTAGTGCATCGCCATTCGCGACTTGAGATGCCAGACTAATTCGTAATCTATCTGGCAGTCGTCGTAGTAGTTAATAATATCTTGTTCTGTGATAGCTTTCTCCATCTTATATCAGGATGCAGGTATCGTTATTTCAAATACTCGTCCTGATTTTTCTCTTGGTGCATAAACACCGCATCAAACATTTTATGGATAAAGGTTTTCTCCTTCGCATGGTCATCTTTAAAGAAGATACGATGAATAACCCAAACGAAGAAACTCGGACGGTCTTCGGTTTTCTTTGCATCTTCTTTGGCAAAGGCATCGCCGAAACCATCAGCAACGCGGAAGTGCTTGTCGCCCCATGTTTTCTCTACATTCACGACCTTATCCAGAAGGTTGTATTGTGTCATCACCATGGCATTGTACATAGATTTTTTCTTATGATTCGGAGTAAACAAATACTTCAGGAAAAGAATACCATGCATCAGTTTATCGGCATCCCGCATGAAGGTAAGGAGGTGGTCATTCGCGGTATTCAAAGGGATCTTCAGGATGTTTTGAAAGATGGGTTCGTAATCTTTTTCGTCATTATACATCTTGATGACGGCATATATATCAGCGAGCTTTGGGCGGAAGGGCATAATCTCTTGCAAGAAGGTAATCAACGGCTCGGCAAGCATCGGTCCGTTTGGGTTTGGGTCGGTAAACTGGCTCTTGTAGATCCTTTCTTGCAATGCTTTTCCATCGGCATAAGTGGTTGGGTTTATTTCATCCATCACACCCAAAGCACGGGCATAATAATGCCAACAGACATAGAAATTCTCAATATCGTCATCGGTCATCATTTCATCGTTTGCCTTTAATCCATCAATAACTTCTATACTAAAGGTATGGATGGCGAGGATCATATCTTGTTGATTAATTGCTAAGCCCCATTCTTTGGAATTAAACTCCCCGAAGGTGCTTACATCATAGCCTCCGTGCTTAATCCGGCAACGAATCATGGCATGAACCAAGCGCAGCTTTTGGATGGAACGAATAGCATAACCATCTGGCTCCATGCCTTTAGGGTCCATGACATCCATCACGAATTGCATGGTCTCTAATATTCTCCGATGCGGATATTGGGTAAGCAGCTTGGTGAAGACCAATACATTCGTCGCTTTGAAGGCGGCATATTGTTTTAACAAACTACGAACTGCGAGGGCGAGGGTACAATCGCTGATTCGTCCTGAATAGAATTCACTGGCTTTGGTGATTACTTTTCTTTGTTCATCAGTGAATTCAAAATGTACTTTATTAGAAAAATATTCATCCAAGATAGCCACCAAATCCTCGTGGTCCTTACCCAATTCTCTGCCCTTATGTTGGGGCAAATCGAAGATTTTAATATCTACCGGATCGCTGTTTTTCTGAATATTGCCGAGTGCCTGATAGACCTCGATATGGTGGGGCGAGTGCATGATTGCTTCGGCAACTTTATCGGCATAATCATCTTGTTTATAACGCCAGGATTCGAACTCTTCGTCGCTCCAATTCAGGGGTGGGTAATTACTCATGGTAGTATCTATTTAATGGTTATTAAGGCTGCAATTATACAAAATTAAGATGAGTTATCGCATGCAAAAGATGAAATCGAAAGCATAAAACCAGAAATAATGGGTTTGAGGGATGGATCAAAACCAATTTGAAAGGGAACATAAGAGGGCATGGAGGAGGGCACGGAGGATACCTCGAAATTCCCCATGAATTCTGAAATTAACAATAGAAACCCTGTATTTAATTGGGCGGAAGCCCTGTTTCTATCGTTAAATACCCCTAAAACGACCCTAAAAACCTTGAAAAGGACATCCCGTTTTCTGAAAAGGACATCCCGTTTTCTGAAAACGACATCCCGTTTTCCGAAAAGGACATCCCGTTTTCCGAAAAGGACATCCCGTTTTCTGAAAAGGACATCCCGTTTTCCAAAAAGGACATCCCGTTTTCTGAAAAGGACATCCCGTTTTCTGAAAAGGACATCCCGTTTTCTGAAAACGGCAACACGGTTTCCGAAAACGGTAGCACAGTTTCTAACAATGAATCCTAAAATTTTTCTTTATCTATGTGTAATATCCTTTCGATAATAATAGGCTCTTTTATCTTGGACAAGGTGGCTAAGTTTATTGCTTTTGCGGGGCATTAGTTAAAGATGCCCAAAATGAATTATCTTTGCGCCCTCAAAAAAAGGTTGCGCGACGGGCTGATGATTAGAAAATTTAAACATTTATTAAAGTACGATATTCATTTTAAGGAGTTGTTGCAGGGCAGCATCCTTTCTTTCGGCGTGAAAGTGCTGGGCACGGTGATTGCTTTTATGGCGACCATCATCACGACGAGATATTACGGTGCCGATGCTTTGGGCGTTACGTCGCTGGTGTTTGTCATCCTGAATTTTGCAAATATCATAGGCAAAGTAGGGGTCGAAACGGCGAGCTTGAAATTCATTGCCCAATATCATTCTCAAAACAAGCCGGAATTGGTCAAAGAGATTTATGTGAAAGCCTTTATGGTCATCCTTTCGGTGTCTATTCCGCTGGGAATTTTGCTGTATTTTATTGCTCCTATTTTGGCGAATAATGTATTTCATAAAGCTTATTTGGAAGAGTTTATCCGCGTGCAAGGCTTCTTGGTAACCCCGCTGGCATTGACTTATCTCAACTTTGAATGTTTACGAGGCTTAAAAAAAGTAGGGCTGTTTATGTTCTTTAATTCGGTAGCCTTGTATCTTTTCAGTGCCTTGATTATGCTTGGAGCATTGGTTTATTTTGGAGGAAAGTTTATTCCCAAGATTTATTGTAATTCCACCACCGTTATGGCACAAAATGTGTCGGTTTTATTGACCTTTTTTCTAAGCATGATTGTATGGCTACGGACCAGTAAATTCTTCAAAGTAAAAGTTACTCATGTCATCCCTTATGGGGAATTATTAAGCGTTTCGATGCCTATGCTGCTCGCCAGCTCCATCTTTTTCATCCAAAACTGGACGGCTACTTTCATCCTCGGCATTTATGGTACCGATGTAGATGTAGGGGTGTTTAATACCATCCAAAGAATATCCTCTATTTCGAGTATTTTCCTGCTGGCAATAAATAGTATTTCAGCCCCTAAATTCTCCGAGTTATTCACCAAAGGAGATATGCACGGCTTCCAACGATTCGTAACGAAATCTACGCAAATGATATTCTTTTCATCACTACCTGTGTTGATAGCTTTTTGTTTATTTCCTGAATTGGTTTTACGATTCTTTGGGAAGGCATTTGTAATAGGCAGCATTCCATTAATTATTATGACCGTAGGGCAGTTTCTTGGAATCATTTCAGGGTCAGTAGGCTACCTTTTAATCATGACTGGCTATCAAAGAATCTATCAAAATATTATCCTTTTCACCAGTTTCATGAATATCATCCTCTGTATGCTCTTTATCCCTACCATGGGAGTTCTTGGGGCAGCCATCGCGAATTCTATCACAGTTATTTTGTGGAATTTTATGGCTGTAATATCCATCAAACGGAAGCTGAATATTATCTCTGTTTACTTTCCCGGGATAAGTTTCCTGAAAAGATATTATTCTAATTTTGCAATCAATAGTTGATGAAAGGAAAAGTAAATTTATTAATCATAGGCACTCAAAAAGCCGGAACCACTTCCTTGTTTTATTATTTGAATCAACACCCTGATATCTACTTCTCGGAGGTGAAAGAAGTAATCTATTTTTCAAATGATGAACACTACAAACGAGGTGAGAAATACTACCATTCTTTCTTTCCAAAACTCAAAGGACAAAAGGTTATAGCAAGCTCGTATGTACATATGCTTCCCAATCCCAAATGTCCTCAAAGAGTGAAAGAATATAACCCAGAGATGAAGTTCATCGTGATGCTCCGCGATCCTATGAAACGAGCAACTTCGGCATATAACTATGCTATAAAAAATAATTGGGAAAACCAAAACAATTCGCTTGTTGATGCCTTCAACAAAGAACCCGAAAGATTGGCTGCTGGCTCGCCAAATTATGACTTGACTTATTTTTATAATGGTCTTTATTTTAAGCATCTCACGCATTGGTTTGAATTCTTTCCAAAAGAAAATTTCCTTCTACTTAAAGATTCAGATTTAAGAACTAACCCGAAGCAAATATTATCACGCATATTTGATTTTTTAGCTATTGATAAGAATGTTGAAATAGATGCCTCAAAAAACTATAATGAAGCTGTTGAGGTGCGGTCAAAATATCTTCAAAGCCTGTTAATAACTGACAATAAAATTATCATAAAGACTTTAAGGACAATCCTACCGCGTTCTGCAAAATTATTTGTCTTAACAAAATTTCTTCCATGGCTAAGAGAATTAAATGTTACGAAAATATCGAACCCGAACGAGTCGCAATCGGTCGTTGTTTCTACGGATTTAATGTTACATTACTTTGAAGAAGATTCCGAGAAGCTTAATCAGAAATTAAACATCAATTTCAAGAATGGGGCGACAAATTAAGCTTTGGTTTTTTGCAATAATGATTGTAATGCTTCTTTACAATAAGCTATTTGAATCCATTACCGGCAATGAATTATTCACGCATATTGATGCAGTATTCGTTGCATTATATTTAATAATTGTCGGGTATCAATTATTGACAACTCTTAAAGTGAACAAACTAGCTTTGCGTCCTTTAGCTACAATATTTATTTTTGTAATTGTTTCGCTTTTCAGTAAATATTATTCGACTATAAACAACATAATTCTATGCGCCTTTATCCATGTAAAATGGTTCATCATGTTCTATGTTATTTACGAAATTTATAAAGATGATTATATCTTTATGAAACGACTTTTTTTGATAACTCTCGCCTTATCTACATTTGGGGTTTTAATAAATTTTGTTTTGCAAGAACAGTTTAATAATTATTTTAATCAAGATGTCATGGTCCGAGACAATAAATTAAGGATGATGGGTTTTGAAATGCATCCAAATAATCTTGGAATATTAATATCCCTTATTTTTATCTATGTTAATTTTTTCAATGGAATGCCCAGTTACACCAAAATTGTAATCTCAACCATCATCTTCGCTTTAATTTGTATCATTTTGATTGGCAGTCGTACCCCGTTGATTGTTGTACCGTTGTCTTTTGGTTATTTATTATTAGGTAAAAAAAATAAAATTCTATCGTTTATTGTTATTGTCTCTCTTACCGTTATTTCCACCGTTTCTTTGGTTTTATGGGGGCAATCTATTATTGATAGAACAAAAAAAAATCTTACTGCTATTACCGAGAAGCAAGATGAATCAGAGTACTTGCGTGGAATCATGATTTATAACGGTTTCAAGATTATGTACTTACATTTCCCTGTGGGAACAGGCATGGCAACCTTTGGAACATCATTGTCATTAGGCAGTAAGGTATATGATGATATCAAAATCGGAAGTCGTGGAGTTTTTGATACAATGACAGGCGGTGCTTATGATAGTAATTTTGCTTCTATTGCCGGAGAAATGGGTTTATTGGGAGTAAGTTTAATTTTTTGGTTATTAAATACCATACGGTTGTTTTGCAAAAAAACATTAACATATCATCCCGAAAGAATGCATTATATTAACATTATTTTTCTAACTGTCTTGGTGTATTTCGTTGTTCACCCATTGCTGATAAATGCCTATCCATGCATGATTTATGCTATTTTCTTGAATGTGCAATTAACTAAGGAACGACATGTTATAGCTAGTAGAACCCGCTCAAAAATTGCTCCACATATTGCCCTCGCTCTCGCTTCTCCACAAATACCTTAAAGTAAATTAATGCTGCGAATCCTAATTATTTCAAACATGTATCCTTCCATTGAAAAACCGTATGCCGGCATCTTTGTAAAGAATCAATTTGAATATCTTAAAACCAATTCATTGTTGAATTTAAATTTATTTTATATGAAACGTACTTTTACTGGAATGTGGGGATCAATTATTAAGTATCTTATGTTTTATTTTCGATTCCTCCCTTTAATTTTCAAGCGGTTCGATATAGTTCATGTGCATGCTTTTGCTGCACATTTTTTTCTTGCGTATTTTTATAAAGTGATTTATCCAAGAACTAAGATCGTTGTTACTTTTCATGGTTCTGATTACAACAATTTTATTGGTAATGGTATATCTTCAAAGCTCTATCGGGCATTTGCTAAGAAGATAGATTACATCCTCGCCGTGGGTAATCAGGAGTTAAGATACATCGAAGAATATATACAGCCTATCGGTTCTAAAGTTCTTTGTGCAGGTGTTGATTCGACTAAGTTTTATTCCGTAAAAAATACTAAAAAAGAATACGATTTCTTATTTATAGGTTCGTTTTATGAATACAAAGGCGTAGATATTTTTATTGATGCCATAAAGTTGTTGAATGATAAAAATCTCCGTATATGTTTTGTAGGCTCGGGTGAATATTTAGAAGAGATCAAAAAGCTGAAAAACGATTTCAACATTTCCATCTTCTTAAACATTGACCATGACAAATTGGTGGAGCAATACAACCGAGCAAAATTCTTAGTAATGTGTTCCCGATTAGATGCTTTTGGCTTAGTTGTTACGGAGAGTATGTACAGCGGAACTCCTGTAATTATAGCCCCTACTGGAGGATTGGTAGATCAAGTGGTGGATGGCTTCAATGGTTTTATTCTTAAAGAAAATACACCCGAAAACTTAGCTGATGAAATGAAAAAAGATGCTATGATGACTGATGAAAACTACAAAATGCTTTGTCAAAATGCTTTGCAATCTAACAAGCAATTTTCATTACAGAATGTCTGCAACGAACTGGTTATATTATACAATACTTTAACTGCATAGTCATGAAAAGATTTGCTTACTTCTTCTATTATATTTTAATAACGTATCTGCCTAATTATCGCTATGTAAAATTTTCAAATACCATTCGGGTTTGGTACATGGTGAAGGTGTTGAAGATCATGAAGAAAGGCGACAATACGCGCTTTGAAGATCATATTTATATCAGCGGACCGGGGCGAGTTTCGATTGGTAAATCTTGCCAGATAAACGAACGGGTATTCATACAGGGTGCGGTGATTGGCGACTATGTAATGATAGCTCCTTATGTCTCTCTCATCGCCAATATGCACAACTCTTCCCGAACAGACATACCAATGGTTCAACAGGGTAAAATAGAAGGCAACAAAGTGATCATTGAAGACGATGTATGGATAGGAAGGAACGCCATCGTGATGCCCGGAGTGAGGATCGGAAAAGGAAGTATTGTTGCTGCCGGATCAGTGGTAACGAAGGACGTTCCGGAGTATGTGATAGTAGGCGGAACGCCGGCAAAATTTATTAAAAGCAGAAAATGAAATGATGAATAAAAAGATAATATACATCATTGGGGCGGGGAGGAGCGGAACGACTTTATTGGATATTGTTTTGGGAAATAATCCGCAGGTATTTAGTGCAGGGGAGTTGAATCGGTTTCCGATTCGTCAGGGGGTTCCGCCGTTGCTGAATGCGGGGAGTCCGAAGTTTCTTTTCTGGGATAAATTCAGGATGAACTTCCTTGGTAACTATAAAAAATACGACCTCGCGGGTATGCAGATTCTCATCAATAAATTTGAATATCATCTCGGGGTGTTACGAATTCTTTTTGCGTCGAAGACGAACAGGACGATGAATGATTATCATGAATACCTCGAAACATTCTTTGAAACATTGGCAGGGGAGGTGGACGAAGAATACATCGTGGACTCCTCGAAATATCCTTGCAGGGGCTATCATTTGTCGGAGCTTTACAAAGAAAATATTTGTTTTGTGTATATCAAAAGAAATCCGGTGGAGGTCGTGAAGTCCTTTGCCAAGAAGGATATTGAGCAGCCCCCGAAGAGCTGGGTGATGGCGAATTTATACCTCTGCTGTGTGAATATCCTTTGTTTATTTATCCTGAAAAAAGTCGGCAGGAATTCTAAGATAGCGACCATCACGCTGGAGGATTTGACGAACGAACCAGAGAAAACATTGTCTTATATTTCCAACACTTTGGGAGTGGATTTATCCCATTCTATTGAACTCACCAAAAATTATTCGCCGCTGACGACAGGTTGTTTGTTTGATGGAAACAGGTTACGGATGAAGGACAAAATAGTGATGGAGAAAACAGCTTTGTCATCCGGTAAAAAATATTCTATGAAAGACAAAATAACCCTTCTTTTTAATTCCCCATGGTGGCATTAAACATCGCTAACATTCACTAACAGCAACATTATGGCAAGCCTTATAGACATTTCTAATCCGAATTCCTTCCGGTCGCGGTTGCGGAAGAAAAGGATCAAACATCTGACTGATTTTATTCGGGAGGTGATTAAAAAAGAGAATAAAAATACGGTCTCGATTTGCGACATCGGGGGGAATTATTTTTATTGGAGCATCTTCCCTTTTCATGAATTCGCAGGCATTACGTTCAACATTACGTTGGCGAATATTGAGGAGTATAAAATCTTCAAAGAGGTGGTGATTGAGAACGTGAATTTTTCTTCCTTGATTGCGGATGCTTGCGACATGAATACGGTGGAGGACGGGCATTTCGACATTGCTCATTCTAATTCGGTGATTGAGCATGTGGGGAATTGGGGGCGGATAAAGATGATGCGGAATGAAGTAAAACGGATTGCGAAATATTATTTTATTCAGACGCCGAACTACGGCTTTCCGGTGGAGCCGCATTACGTTTTTCCTTTTATTCATTGGCTTCCGCGGAATGTGCAGACGAAGTTGTTGATGCGATTCAGAGGGTATGATTTCGATAAGGCGACGCAGGGGTTTGAAGAGAACAGGATGCTGACCGATCGCGAGTTTCGGTTCTTATTCCAAGGCAGCGATTTTATTACGGAGCGGTTTTATGGCTTCCCGAAGAGCTTGATTGCGAGGTCGAAATTCCTTTAAAACCTTAAACTAAAACTCATGCCCATGCCCATGCTTTTATCGCGGGCAGGGAAGGAATAGAGATTCCAACTGCTGCGGGTGTCTTGGGGTTTCTTATTAGCTGTTAAATTCAAGATGCCAGAAATTACAGTAAACGATCCAACGAAAACAAATAAAGAAGAGAACTCATTATTACCATGATACCTTCTATCGAGAATTGCAAGTTTTATTCCATCATAAACTTCCAATCCGCCGGTAAGTATTCCGATGGATGGAATTACTCCACTATGTTCATAAGGAGAGTTAGCTTGAGCGATATTTATTCCTGTGAAAACTAAATTAGGAAGAGTGAGTATTATCCCTCCAAACATTAAACCAAGTCCTTCACCATCACCATCCCCAAAACTTTTATTCCCCATCATCACTCCCACCAGCGCGATTACCAATATCATTCGTTTCATCATTGTATATTTTATTAATTAAGGAGGCGAAGATAGGGATTTGGGTGGGGAAAATCTTGTTTTGTGGTGTAAAGGGGGTGGGTGGGGTTGTAAAAATGTTGTGGTGGGTGATTAAAATGTTGTCTATCTCAAAAAAAATGTTGTCTTTTTTTAAAAAAGTGTTGTGAATCTCAAAAAAGATGTTTGGATGTGTTGTTAATCAGCTGTTTATAAAAACAGGGTTTTATGCGTGATTCACCGAATTCTTGTTTAATAGTGGTGAATTGTTGGGTAGAAGTGGTGAATTGTTCTTTATCGCAAAAAAAGTTTTGTTGATGGTGATTGAAATTCTTCTTATCTCAAAAAAAGTGTTTCTTATCTCAAAAAAAGTGTTTCTTATCTCAAAAAAAATGTTCCTTATCTCCAAAAAAGTTCATCCTATCTCAAAAAAAATGTTCTTTATTTCAAAAAAAGTTCGCTCTATCTCAAAAAAAATGTTCCTTATTTTAAAAAAAAGTTTTCCTTGTTGTGGTGGTGTTTACTTTATTTAATGTAGTTTTGGCGGCTTGGTAGAAATTAACTAACTAAAAAATAGTAACTATGGAAGAGATTTTAATAAAAAAGTACAAGGGTACGGAGGATGATTTTTATCGTATCTATGAGATTGGGTTGACGGCGGAGCATGATTTTCATGGTCCTCTTTTTGCGGTGAATACTATGATGACGGCTGCTCGGGAGGCGGCTAACCGTGCGAAGTTCACTGCTGTTAAGCTGATGCCTGATGAGCATACTCGGGAGGCTAATGATAAGGAATTTCATGATGCGCGGGGTGTGGAGATGGCGAATGTTCATGGGGTTTTTAAGACGGGTATGGGCTTCATGGATTTTAAGTGGAAGGGGGATAAGGTTTTGTTGGGGACGAAGAAAAATCAGGCGGGTTATGCTCATTTTGATGGTTCGACGCATAATTATGGGGATGCTTTGGAGTTGATTACTTCTTTGATTTCGTTTATTGGGACGAATGGTTCGGCGATGGTTGATGGGGGTATGCCGGATGGTTTTCCGGGGAGTTGTGCGAGTGCGAAGACTGATTTGGAGCATAGTGAATTGCTTTATACGGGGCAGTTGGAGGTTTCGCGGAGTTTGACGAATGCTAAAATGGTGAAGAAAAATGAGTTGTATGACGATTATCAATTGACTCATACTGCTGCTGAATCGGCTGTGTTTGTATCGGCTACTACGCTTGCTCTTTTTACTTATGGTATTCAGTATGAAATTATCCATCCTCCGCATCAGATGAAGCAGGAGGTGGGTGTGAAAGAGGCTGGGCATAAGGATATTCATAATGCGGTGAAGTTGAAGGATATTAAGAATTTGGGGGCGGAGGTGGTGTATATGTATGATTTGGATAAGCCGATTAATGAGGGGAATAAAATTACTTTTAACCCTGGGGATGTGAAGCAAAATACTTATAGTGAGAATCTTCGGTTTGTGAATTTATCTACGCATAATAAGGGGAATATGGAGGTTTGGCGTGTGGTTCATAAGGATTGATGAAGGACTGTGATTTAAGAATTTGGAAGCCCTCGGATGATAAGTCGGAGGGCTTTTCTTTTTGGTTTTCGTTTTTCAAATAAAATAAAATCCTGAAATAATAGTTTTTTGTTTATAAAGAAATTTATTAATTTTACCCCTTCATAAATAACTAATACTATGACAGCGTATTCTATTGAAATGACATTCCACGTGAATGCCGCGCCTGATGAGGTTTTTGAGCTTCTCACCGATCAGGAAAAGGTCGCCCTTTGGGGTGGCGGAAAAGCTCTTGTCGAACCCAAGGTGGGCGGCAAATTTGAAATGTTTGACGGTTGGGTGAAAGGCGAAGTGCTGGATTTTGTTCCCGGCAAATCGCTTTCCTACACCTGGAGACCGGATGACTTTAAGAAAGAGTGGGAAGATTCGGTGGTTTCCTACGTTTTATCTCCCGCCACGGATGGTGGCACGGAGGTAAAGCTGGAACATCACAAACTCCCCAACCTAAAAGAAACCAAGAATCATGAGAGCGGCTGGGAGGACTATGTTTTTGGTCCGATCAACGAGTTCTTGCTCCATCATTTGGTAGGATAGTTTAGGTTTGATTCTTTTTTATTTCATCACATCTTTCCTGATGCCAAAAGTATCAGGGGTAAATCTTATTATATCTTTTCTCATTGAATGAAAGCCTTTATTCGCTTGGCATTTGCCGTAGTTTTTCTTATTAATTTCTCCTCCTGTTTCATCCGTCCTCGTGGCGATTTTGAATCCTTTATCCCGCCTCCTAAGCCCGATTACTCCAATGAAAATACCTGGGCTGCATTGCCTAATAAAAAAGATAACGCCCATCTCATTCCCTTGAATTCAGGATTAAAAGTGAATGAAGACAGTGCTTTGGTAGATGTATTTTTCGTCCATCCGACAACTTATTACAAGCGCACCTGGAATGCCGATGTGAACTACGAAAGGCTGAATATATTCACGGGCAAAACAACCATCCTCCATCAGGCAAGTGTGTTTAATGAGAGTTGTAAAATCTATGC